>CAZVON010000054.1:0-4397 GCA_964628435.1 uncultured Gammaproteobacteria bacterium | reverse complement strand
AGAGAGTATCAACGAGCCATAGAAACAATTAATTTTTATGAATTTTCAAATCCTCCAATAAAATTATCTGTATTTTTGAAATTAGAAGCTCAAAAACGAAATGATATGTTAAAAATATTGCTCAGAAAAGAAAAATTGGTAGAAATTTTTTCTTATTGTCTAATGCCTAATCACTTTCATTTTTTGCTCCAACAGAAAAAGACTAAGGGAATTGCTAAATTTTTAAGCAACTTTCAAAATAGTTATACTCGTTATTTTAATACAAAGCACGAAAGAGACGGCGCTTTGTTTCTTGATCAATTTAAGGCCGTAAGGATTGAGACAGAAGAGCAGTTGGTTCACGTATCTCGTTACATTCATCTAAATCCCTATACCGGATTTGTGGTAAAAACTTTAACTGAGCTAGAAAAATACCCGTGGTCATCTTTCCCAATTTATTTTGAAGAAAAAAATCCTTATATTAATACAAGCTTGATTTTAGATCGTTATAAAGATACGAAACAATACAAGCAGATTATCTTTGATCAAGCAGACTACAGTCGAAAATTAAAAGAAATACAACATTTAACCTTTGAGAAAGACATGTCTTATCCCTAGGTGCACGCCTAATCCACCTCCCAGGTGGATATTTTTTGAGACAAGACTTCCTTGTTTAGTTTTCTAGCTTCTGGTAAAATCAAATAGGAAAAAGCCCAGGTGATGAAACGGTAGACATGCAGTGTTCAGAACGCTGTGTCCGCAAGGATTTGGGAGTTCGAGTCTCCCCCTGGGCACCACGTCAAACGTGGCAGGTATTTTGTGGTAAAATAGGTAAACTTTGGGCTTGTGGCCTGCCCGCCATGCTATCGCAAGGCGATTGCAGGCGAACTGATTTGATAATAGGTTTAGTTATTGGGTAATATATTTGTTTAAAAGTCTAATTTTATAATGGGCTTGTGGCGGAATTGGTATACGCGTACGCTTGAGGTGCGTATTCCGAAAGGAGTGGAGGTTCAAGTCCTCTCAAGCCCACCAGGGAGCACTTAGCTCAGCGGTAGAGCGCTTCGTTTACATCGAAGATGTCGGGGGTTCAAATCCCTCAGTGCTCACACAATTAAGCTTGACAACATTGGTAAAATATGACACCATAAGTTACTGATGAGAAGGATTTTACTGCTCACTTCCTTTTTTGCCCTTACCCCGCTTTTGATTCTATTCAGCATTCTTTACTTCTTATTCTTATCCTACAACTACGATACCGGCATCAAACTGCATGCGCAAAATCCCTACAAAAAAGTTACTTTCGCAGCTCTCCCTACAGCTGAAAACGTATTGAATGACAGCATAATCTCCAAAGACGCAAGAATAGATATAATAAGAAAGTTTTTCCAGCAATACAACTCCCCTCTTGGGCCTTTTGCAGAAGACGTAGTTGAAGCTGCGGACAAATATAGCCTTGATTTTAGGCTTCTTCCGGCAATTGCCATGCAAGAATCCAATCTTTGCCGAAAAATCATCAAAGACTCCTACAATTGCTGGGGCTTTGGGATATATGGCAAAAAAGTTACTCGATTTACAAGCTATAGTGAAGCTATTGATACGGTGAGCAAAACTCTTGCCAAAAATTACATAGGAGGAGGACTGGAAACTCCTGAGCAGATTATGACCAAATATACGCCTTCAAATGACGGAGCGTGGGCTTTCTCGGTAAATCATTTTATGGAAAAACTGCAGCTTGAGCCTCCCCCCTCGCCTTCCGACGAATCCTCTCAAGAGTCTTCATAAACTGCGGACTTGACAAACCTATAGTCAAGTAGTACAATATATTTTAGATCCTAAGGTATGCCTTTCCAAATGCATACGTTAGGATTTTTTTGTGAGAAAAATTTTTATTGTTATATTAATCTTTTCTCTTGTTATATCTATTGGAAAAACTGAAGCTTATGCGCAGGAATTATCTGCGAGATCTTCTGCTGTTTTACTCAAAACTCCTATTCAAAAAACACCCGATAGTCGTGCAAAAATTCTCAAAGAATTTTTGGAACAATATAATTCTCCTCTTGTGCCATACGCTCAAGACTTTGTAGAAATTGCTGATAATTATAATCTTGACTGGAAATTAGTTGCTGCAATTTCCGGAGTTGAATCAACTTTTGGAAAACAAATTCCCTACAATTCATATAACGGATGGGGATGGGGAATTTATGGAGACAATATGATTCGTTTTGCATCATGGACAGAAGGTATAGAAATTGTTTCTGAAGGACTCAGGACAAATTATCTTAATAAATGGGGAGCAGAAAATGTATATGAGATTGGAAGAATTTATGCAGCCAGTCCAACATGGGCGCAAAGAGTTACTTATTTCATGAACAAGATCGACGAATTCAAAGATAAAAAATTGGTTGAAAACCTATCCATTTCGCTTTAATTTGTGTATAATATTACCGATCTAATTATGTGGGTCGGTGGCGGAATTGGCATACGCGCATGGTTTAGGACCATGTCCTGAAAAGGGTGGAGGTTCAACTCCTCTCCGACCCACCAGTATTTTGAATAGAATACTATAAGTTGATTTTTTCCTTCAATCTTGCTAATATCCAAGAATGCATTTTAAAGAAGGTGAACATCCAACACATTTTCAAAAAGTACATGACTTACCGCGCGTAAATCTGACGCCAACTGCAGATACATTTTTTCAAGATGGTTTTCATAAGCCACAACAAGATCCTTTAGATCAAAAATCCGGACCTCTTGGTTTTTTTGGAAAAAAACCGTCTTCACCGCAAGAGGCATTTAAAATTTACCATGAAGGGAAAGAAGAAAGATATGCGCTTTCTTCGATTATTATTGCGCGTGTAGTTGATAGAGCTTTCTCAAGAAGAAAAGATCGAGAACCTTTTGGATTGGTGGGTTATCCGTTAGACTGGACTCTCAAAGAAGACACTTCTCAACCATTATATATTGTGGGATTACCGTCGCCAGGTCCTTTTGAAAGACTAAATATACATATGAACACGACACTTAAGCAAGCTTACTTTGAGGAAATTTCATTTCTAGAAGAATATGCAAAGAAAAATCCGCATGGCAAGCTTTCAAGCGTTTTTAGAAGATTAAGGCAATGGGAGGAATTCTATAATAAATATTTACCAAAAGATGACAGAGGAAAAGCTAGTGAAGGACACAATATGGCAAGTTTTAACCCGGTTTTTGGCAGCAGAAGCTCGATGACTGGAGTAGGAACAGCAACGAAACTTATGGCTGGGCTATTAAAATTAATTCCCCAGAAATGTGAAGAGAAACTTCCAGCAGAACAAATAACGCCAGCATTGTTAACGGAAATTGCCAGGAATAGTGCTCCTCTTGTTGGAAAACTTGCAATGCTCAATGGAGATACACTGCTACATCTTAATCTGTTAGTTTCAGGGAGCAATAACACAAAAGAGGAGGGACCCTTTTTTTCTAAACTTGAACCTTGGTATTTCATGCTTAGGAAAGCTGCTAATGGAATGCGAATAGATATTGATTTTGCTCCGAAAGATTTAGAACGCCTAATGGAATCTACACGAAACACAGGGCAAATTGTTACTGCAGGATGCCCTGCTATGGTAAGTATTAACGGCGAAGATTCATCAATAAAAAAACTCTGGGATTGGCATGTAGATATTGCCAATGAAATATACCATCGTCAGTGGGATATAGAATTTGAACCCAAGGCAACAAGAATAAAACGACAAGAAGCTCTTGAAAGATGGGCAAAAGATAACAATGTTTTAATATTTGGAGTAAATGTTTAGTATTTGCTTAAATTTCTCAGAATAATATATAATTGGCTTTACGAGTATGAATAAAAATGTTTCGGCGATGCAAAAAGAACCAAATGGGACAATAAAACTCACGATTACGATTCCGTCTTCTGATATTAAAAAAGTATGGGATGAAGTGATGGGGGAAGTTATCAAAAATGCAGAAGTACAGGGATTTAGAAAAGGAAAAGCTCCAAGAAATTTGGTTGAGAAAAAAACAGATAAAGAAAAAATAAGAGAAGAAGTTTTGAAAAAACTTTTACCCCTCGCATATGCAGATGCTGTAAAAGCAAATAATATTAGACCAATAATTAATCCTAAGGTTCACGTTGAAAAACTTGAGGAAGGGAAGGATTGGCAGTTTGTAGCTCTTACTTGTGAAGCCCCAGTTGTTAATCTAAATAATTATAAAAATAATATAAAAAGTATAACCGCAAAATCAAAAATAATTATTCCCGGAAAAGACAAACAAGAAATAAAGTTTGAGGAAATTGTTAAGGCACTCCTTGATAGTGTAACTGCAGAAATTCCCGGAATTCTTGTTGACAATGAAACTGACAGATTGCTTTCCCAAACTCTTGAAGATGTCAAAAAATTAGGCCTGACACTTGA
>CAZVON010000053.1:0-4584 GCA_964628435.1 uncultured Gammaproteobacteria bacterium | reverse complement strand
GCCGAAAAATCGAGGAGAAATTTTTGGAGGGATTGCCACTTCTGTAAACCCCATACGTTAGCGACTTCGTTTCACTTCTCCCAAATTTTCTGGTACTTTGCGTTAACGGGGGGGTCGCATTCGAATTTTAAACTTTGCCATTCCATTTCTAACTGTGTTATCCTGAAATTATTTCCTCTCGATAAAAATTTTGCCATCTTCAAGACCTCATTTTCCGTTGGAACGCCTGCCAAGGCGTTTCCAAATCCTGTAAGCTTAAATGAGGTCGTACCTCATTATACCACCGCTGGAACTCTTCCAGCGAAGTAAAATTATCTCTCTTTCGTTCATACAGGTGGAAAAATTTCTCTACTTTTCCATTACTCTGCGGATGCTTTATCCTGCAGAGTATCTGCTTGATGCCTTGTGCATCAAGAAATTCCTTGAACTTACTTTCTCCACCAGTATTACTCGTAAATTGAGAGCCATGGTCGCTGATGCATTGTTGAATTTGGCCGTATTGTAGTGCCGTTTCCATGCCCGCAATACTTAGTTCAGTGGTAGGGCTGTTGCTCTCAATAATTGCCAGCAACGCTCTGCTGGCGTCGTCTTCAACGGCAAATACCCACGGCCCATCATTTGGTCGTTGATGCCAATCAACATGCGCACCGCAGTTAAGCTGTGTCGCCGCTCATATCGAATCCATTTCTTTTTTCGTGGCATAATTTCCCCCTTACTTGAGGCAAGACCATCTCGAAGCAGGATTCGATAAATCCTGTTATGCGGTATCTTTATCCCATGGTCTTGCCAGACAAGCTTTTCCAATGTTGAAGCAGAGACCCCATATTTTGTGTACGCGTCTCTTACGAGGTGTACGTCTGCTTCCTCAATTGGTTTAGCCGGTCTTCCAGGCTTTTTGAGAAGCGGTATTTCATCGGTTTGGAGATATCTGCTCCATACCTGATCTACCCTTCTTTTGCTTACTCCAGCTTCTTTCCGAAGCTGGTAACTGCTTATCCCGTTATTTTTTCCCTCTAAAATACGTAGAATTTTGCTTTTGTTCAGTTTCATAGAAACTGTAATAAATTCTACGTGGGGAAATAATTTCGGGATAGTACACATTCCATTTCTAACAACACTAACATTATAAATCCAAAATTTAACACTTATATCTAATGAGAAATCTACTCTGGTATCTTATAGCCGGCACAAAAGGAGGCAAAAGCAGAGGAAAAATTATATGTTTACTGAACGAAAAGCCTTCTAACGCAAACAAAATCGCTGAAACCTTAAACCTTGACTATAAGACAGTAAAACATCACCTTAACGTTCTAGAAAAGAACAATATTATTCTCGCAATTAATAAAGGAGATTATGGAGCTGTCCACTTCTTATCAGAACAGATGAAATCAAACATGAACTTTTTCGATGAGATTTGGGTACAATTTGGGAAAAAGTAGTTAAATAACTTTATTCTTTTTTTATTTCTATGGCAATGTTGATGAACCTTACCGCTATTTTAACTGTAATTTCTACATTGCTTTTATTAGGACTTTTATATGTTTATTATAATAATATTAAAAAAATTAAATCAAAGTTTACCATAGGCTTATTTGCTTTTGCTCTATTATTTTTGCTTCAAAATATTATATCTTTATACTTTTATTTAACGATGATGCAATATTATGCTCCTCAAGTGGAAACGCACGTTTTCATTTTAACCATGCTGCAAACTATTGCATTTTTGATATTGTTAAAAATAACGTGGGAATGATCAAATAATCAAAAGTGATTAAAACAAATAAAGGGTAATAAAATGAAAAAAATAAATTATTTATTTATTTTGTTAGTAATTTTTAGTATAATTTTAGTTGGGTGCACATCTCAGATACGGACTAGTAAGAATACAGGAGAAGTTAAAAATGCCGATGGCACTATGATAAAAACTGACGGTACTATGGTGAAACCAGATGGAACCATGGAAAAGAAAGAAAATGAAACTATGATGAAAAAAGAAGATGGAGTGATGATGGCAAAGTATACGGGAACCGTTCTTGCCGGTACCTCAGCGCCTATTCTTGATTACAATAAAGCGGATTACGATGCAGCGATTGCGTCTGATAAGTTGGTCGTGCTCTACTTCTACGCCAACTGGTGCCCAATCTGCAAAGCGGAATTTCCACAATCACGGGCGGCATTTAATGAGCTGACTACCGATAAAGTAGTTGGTTTCAGAGTGAATTACAAAGACTCAGAAACCGATGATAATGAAACCGCGCTTGCTCGACAGTTCGGTGTCGTCTACCAGCATACCAAAGTGTTTGTGAAGAATGGCAAGCAAATTTTGAAAGCGCCCGACGGATGGGATAAGGCACGCTACCTCGCGGAGATAAACAAAGCGATTACTCAATAAAAATGAAACCGATGCATCAAACTATATCTTCTGAAAAACCAGTGCGCGATTGGAGTATTTTCTTCTCCAGCGTTTTCTTTGTGCTAGGTTTCTCCCTTGTCTTTTCGCTTGTCGGCGTCATTTTGCAGACCATACTTTCAAATGTTTCCTACACGGTCCAAGAATGGTTAGGCCGAATTGGTGGAGTCATTATTATTCTTTTCGGGTTTTTTTTGCTCGGATTATTCACGCCGACCTTTCTGAAGCGCGACCATAAACTCCTCGTTAAACGTCGTTTCCGCTCTCACTATGTCACCTCGTTTGTTTTCGGAGCGGCATTTGCTGTGGGATGGACTCCATGTGTCTCGGTGGCTTTAGGAGCTATCTTGGCGCTTTCGACCACACAGGCATCAAGCGCGTTTTTGCTACTTTTCGCCTACACGCTCGGAATTGGAATCCCATTCCTTCTGGTCGGGCTTTTCACCAATCAGGCTCAAGCGCTCATCAATCGTTTAGGCAAGAAGCTCCTCTACTTCCAGTATTTCTTCGGTGTAGTTCTCATCGCCATGGGCGTTCTTGTTTTTACCGGAACACTTTCTCGCATTGCAAATCTTCAGTTTCTCACCGATATTCTTCTTTCTCTTAATTTAGTAACCTCAATTGGTGGAGGTATCAGCTCGCTGACAATTTTGAACTTTGGTGTTTCTTTCCTTGCCGGAGTGGGATCATTCTTAAGTCCCTGTATGTTACCGCTTATCCCCGGCTTCCTTTCCTACCTTGCCTCCACCGCGGTAAAAAAATAAGCGCTCTCAGAATATGACTCCTCAAAAAATAATCATCTTTGTCATACTCATTACTCTGGTTGTCGGTGGTATCATCTATCTCAATTCACAAAAAGCTCCGCGCGACACCATTGGCGGAAAAGTAGATGTAAAAACGGCTGATAAAGAAGAAAAAGCAAAGCGCTATGAGCCGGCAAAAGAGATCACCACCCCAGACGGTTTCATCAACACGGATGGAAAGCCGATTACTATTGGGGAGTTTATTGCTAATAAGGTGGTTCTCGTAGATTTTTGGACTTATAGCTGTATCAACTGCCAGCGGACGACACCATATTTGAACGCTTGGTACGAAAAATACAAAGACAAAGGACTGGTTATTATCGGACTGCATACTCCTGAGTTTGAATTTGAAAAAGTTTATCAGAATGTTATTGACGCCACGAAAAGGTTGGGAATCAAATATCCAGTGGTTCTTGATAATGATTATTCAACGTGGAACGCGTACCAAAATCGATTTTGGCCAAGAAAATATTTGATTGATATTGATGGATTTATTGTTTACGATCATATTGGTGAAGGAGCTTATGCAGAAACAGAGCAAAAAATACAGGAATTGCTGGAAGAAAGAAATAGAATCTTAAATCTAAACGCCATAATAAACAAAACAATATCCAAACCATCAACACCAAACCAAGAATTCGGGAAAATAGGCACTCCAGAGATTTACTTTGGCTATGAATTCTCACGCAATCAGATGGGTAACAAAGAAGGATGGCAACCAGATACAACAGTTATCTACAAAAAGCCGGAAACGTTAAGCAAAAACCTCTTTTACTTATATGGCAATTGGAAAAACAACAAAGACAACATGGAATTAGTCGGCAATGGTGGAACAATTACCTTAAACTTCTTTGCTAAAGAGGTACATTTTGTAGCTGGCGCATCCCAACCAACAGAAATAACTATTTATATAGATGGGGAACAAAAAAAGACGCTTACTGTAAAAGACTTTGACTTATACACCGTTGCTTCCTTGCCTGATTACAGCGAACATACCCTGGAGATAAAATCAAATTCTGGCTTAATGGCCTACACTTTTACTTTTGGATAACTTCTCCAAAAGCGATACAAAAACTTCTGTGTAAACTCCAGCATTTTCTCATAACCACCTATATCTTGAAGTGGTTGACCGAATGGATTATATTGATTTAGAAGTGATCACTTATATGACCAAATTAGAAGTTACGGGCACAAAAAGAAACAAACCGAAAATAACTGTGCACTTACGCCTGCCTCTTTGTCATATTTACATAATTAGCCCACCAAAATACTTCTCGCTAACGCTCGACCCGAGGATAAAACCCAGGAAGCTTAACATCGTACGTATTAAGTCCTGTCTAGTGAAGAGAAAAAGATAAATTCCCCTTCGTT
>CAZVON010000052.1:4107-4668 GCA_964628435.1 uncultured Gammaproteobacteria bacterium | reverse complement strand
TTTTAATGCAACCAAGGCTGCAGTAGTTGGATGCTATACCGCTGTTATTGATATGCCAAATAACAAAATAACCATTACAACTATAGATCGACTGAAGGAAAAAATAAGAAGCGCCAAAGAAAAAATTGTGTGTGATATGGGATTTTATTTTGGATCACTCGGCGATAATCTTAATGAGTTTAAAAGAGTAAAAAACATGGTACTAGGAATCAAGCTATATTTAAATGAAACAACTGGAAATTTTCTTATCGACAAAGCAAAACTCAAAGAAATATTTCTCGCGTGGCAGAAAACCAAAGCTGTTGGACCAATTCTTTTGCATGCAGAAGACGACGCTGTTGCCTATTCTATTTCCCTAGTTAAAAAAACCGGGATTCGTGTGCATTTTTGCCATATTAGCACAATTTCTGATTTAAAACAGATTATAAAAGCCAAAAACGCAAACTTGCCAATTAGTTGCGGAGTCACACCGCACCATTTATTCCTAACCGAGCATGACGGCAAAAGATTAGGCCCATACGGAAAAATGAAACCGCCACTCCGCAGTAAAAAAGAAGTTAA
>CAZVON010000052.1:0-4097 GCA_964628435.1 uncultured Gammaproteobacteria bacterium | reverse complement strand
TAAGTTTTTATGGAAAAACATGTGGGTAATTGATTGTGTCGAATCAGACCATGCTCCGCATACTAAGGAAGAAAAAGAAGGTGATACACCACCATATGGCGTGCCTGGGCTAGAGACAACCCTTCCGCTGCTTCTTACCGCTGTTGCACAAAAAAAGCTTACTATAGAAGAGGTCATACGCTTGTGTCACACCAACCCTGCTCGAATTTTTAAGATTAAAACCGATCCAAAAACAAAAATTGAAGTAGATTTGAGTAAACAGCACACAATTGAATCTAAAAATCTCTTTACAAAATGCGGCTGGACACCGTTTGAAGGAATGAAGGTGATCGGAAAAGTAAAAAAAGTGTTTATTCGAAACACAAAGGTTTTTGAAAACGGCACCCTTTTTTCTAAAAAAGGGTCTGGGAAAATACAAACTCCCTAAAATCACAACTACAAAAACGAGCAGGATGTGAGAATACATGCATCATCCAGCAGTATAAATACAGCAGTTGCTTTATGAAAATCAATTCTTACCCTTCATATCGAAAACTGATCCACAAAGCACGTATGTGATAGGGGATAGAATACATGGAGAAATTGCTATAGGAAACAAACTCCGAACAACTACTATTTGGATTAAGCAAGGAAAGCTCGCAACGGAGATGCCCGAAAAAGGCAATAAACCCACCTATGTTTTTCCCTCACTTTATAAATGCTATACGTTTTTTCAACTGATGATGAGCTTGGAAACGAATGACTTTTCATAGGATCGCATAACTATTCTGAAACAGGAGTTAAAGCTGGCACTCGTGAGTGGCAACTTCTCACCAAGAATAAAACGGTTGTGCAAGCAGCCAAGCGTATTTTCCGTGATTATAGGGAAATTATTGAAGCTACACAGTCCGAAACATCCCGCCAAAGCGGTCTGTTCTAAAATGCGTCTTCAACCACCGTAACTTTTCATACGAAACGTATTAGGATTTGTTCCCCGAATGAAACGCCTCATGTACTTCCCGCAGCTGCTTATTGGTTACATGGGTATAAATTTGAGTGGTGGAAATATTTTTATGCCCGAGCATTTCCTGAACCGATCGAATGTCTGCGCCATTCATCAATAAATCCGTCGCAAAGGAATGTCTGAGTGTGTGCACAGTAGCATCAACGGGAAGTCGGGCAGCTTGAACATATTTTTTTACAATTCGCTCAATGCTTCTTACGCTTAAGCGCATCTTTTCTCCTTCATTTTCTTGGGAAACTGCTCCTGAATAACGAATAAACAACGGTTTAAACGAATCCGAACGAGCAGCAAGATACCGTTGTACCCACTGCGAGGCTCGATTGGAAATAAAAACAACTCGTGCCCTTCCTCCTTTTCCAATGATCCCAAATTCTTTTCGCTCAAAATTAATGTGATCTCTATTCAGTCTAACCACCTCTGACACTCGAAGTCCTGTCGAAAACAGTAATTCTAAAACCGCTCGGTCTCGTATGCCTTCTTCTTGGGATGTATCTGGAGCGGTAACCAATTGATCGATCTGATCGCGTTCTAAAAACATAAGACTTCTGCTTTCTGCTTTAGGCAAATCAATTTTTGAGGGTTCAAGTGTTTTAAAGTCGTTTTTTATGAGAAACCGCAAAAACGACCGCAGCGCAATTACATAGTAGTTTTGTGTGACACGCTTAAGGGTAAGTCCTTTATCATCAACTCTGTTAGAAAGGAATACTCTATATCGTCGGATAATAGACAAATCTAAATCTTCTATGGATTTATGAGGCAGAGTAGAGGAGAGCCAATCCGAAAAAGTAGCTAAGTAGTGTTTGTAATCTCTGATGGTAAGTTTTGAACAGTTTTTCTCGATTTCAAGATATTCGAGAAATTGATCGATGAGTTTGGTGAGCGGTGTCATTGTACATTTTGTGCTTATTATTTATTGTACGACATAAGACGTGTTAATGTCAAAAGAAATCATCTCATATATATGTGTGCTAATTTTAAGATATGCCAGAGCAAGCACGAACAGAGTCACAAAAGTTTTGGAGCAAACTCCGCGAAAAGTATAATAATTCCTCAATTTTTTCATTGACAAAATTTCTAAAGCAAAATATACTAAAATTATAGAGGATAAATCATCCAGTATCATATTATGAAAAAGAAAACGCTAAAAACAACAGATCAAAAGCTTGATTATGTAATTGAGAGTCTAGATTCACTCGAAGGAAGAGTTGACGCTGGGTTTAGAAAAGTTGACAAGGACCTGAAAGAAACCAAAAGAAACTTAGAAGATACATATAAAAATACTCGTGAGATTCTTGAAAATATGGTTACTCGAAAAGAGTATCATGCATTAGAAAAACGAGTCAAAGTTCTTGAGCACTCATAACAAAATTCCTCCATTCTTACATCCATAGCGTGAGCTTGACAACTGTATAGAGCACGCTATAATCAGAGAAGACATATATGACTGAAGCGTTCGGTCAACCACGTAGATTGAGCCGCCGAAGAGTCCTAACAGCCGCTGCGGGTGCTGCAGTAGTTAGTACTGTTTCTGTTACTCATACAGAACAACCCGCTTCGGCATTAGAATGGGCAGCTTCATATTTTAAAACTCTGGCAGAAAACAATCTCCCTGAATTTTTTCACCCTAAATATGTGGATGTTAACTCTGAAGGCCAATATGTGCTTTCAGATACTCCTAAAACCGTCGAAATTAACTCATTTGAACCCGTTGATCTTAAACATGAACATAATAAATGGATAACTCTTCGCCAAAAACCACATCATAATGCCACGACAGGCGCGAAAGAAATAGAATCTTCAAAGCTCAATGAAAGAAAGTTTTTCGGGGTGCCTGTTATCGGGTCAGCCGAAGTAAAAAAATACCCATCTGGCACGAAAACCTTTTATTATAAGGGTACTGAAATCAAAGGAGCTGTGTGGTATCTATTAACAGACAAGGATGGTAATCCGATAAATCCACAAGGAGAAAACGATGGAAAATCATATTACGTAGAAGAAGGCTCAGTACAAGCAAATCCCCTTGCTTCGGCTTCCTGATTATTCCGAACGCACCTCTCGCACATAAGTCCTATAGTTTACATTTGTGCTGCGTTTTAAATATTAAGAAGATTCGGTTAAGCATACGAACGTGCAATGAAACACAAGGGTTACCAATACATAGTTAGTAGTGAAGTTGGATTCAAAAAGCTCTCCCCTCAGTATATAACCTTATTCACGTCGTAAAAGTATTATTGTACGACATATTCGTGTCTCGTTCCTCCTCTTGTTTTCACTAAATCTTTTTGATGTATTTCTATGCCTACTAAAAGAGAACTGCACTCCAATGTGATTATCTTTTCTACACGAAGGAAAGCATTGGTTCAGTGGTTGATAATGCGTATAATACAGCTTACGTGTCAGATGGTGCTCGTAGGCGTGTATAACTCCACATTGCTATATTTAGCTTGTATTTTCAATCTAATCGTGAAAACTCTGCTTTATTTTTTTCATAAGCATTCGTATTTTTTTTCGCCGATAATTACCAGATACGGTAGGCACAAAAAGTAAGGTAGCGGTTTCTCTACAGTAAGCATTTCCTTGATACGTTCCTGATTCTATGTATGGTTTACGTAATATGGAAGAAGAATGCGCAAGCCCAAGCTGTGAAAATTACCCTCTATTATCCGTGAAAAGTAATGAGTTGTCCACATTAGCACCCTATAATTTTAATTACTATATCAAAGTATATCATCACTTGACATCTTTCCTTGCTAATTATCAAAAAGGCGTTTTCTTACAATTCCCTCTCCTCTCTTCTCCACCATAGCGCTTGTTTTTACCCTTTCCAAGATGTAAATAACATTAAAATGCAAAATACAATAACCGCAACCCAAACATACTCCCAGATAACCCCTTTAAAAAGCCGCTTATCAAACCACGCTTGTGAAATACCAACTATTGTGTAAAAAAACCCAGTAAGAAAAAGCGCAATTAAAGTTGGAGTGGCTGGCCAAAACCACAAAATACTTGCTACTTCAACAAGCGCCACTGCTAGAAATAACGACCACATTGTTGATTTGTTGATAAGCCCTGTATTAAGAAGATCGGAAGAGCG
>CAZVON010000051.1:0-4995 GCA_964628435.1 uncultured Gammaproteobacteria bacterium | reverse complement strand
GAAAATCTGAGTTTTTAAAAAGTATGATTATGCAGGATATTAAGGCAGGACATGTATTAGCAGTTATTGACTCGCATGGTGATTTGATCGAAGATGTATTGCCAATGATTCCACCCAACCGTGCAGAAGAAGTCATTTTGTTTGACCCTTCAGATACCCAACGACCAATGGGTTTTAATATGTTGGAAGCAGGAACCGAAGAACAAAAACATTTTGTCGTCAATTCAGTGATTGGACTCATGTATAAATTGTTTGATCCGCATCAAACCGGCATTATTGGACCACGGTTTGAACATGCAATTCGAAATGCCATGTTAACCGTTATGTACGAGCAAGGATCTACTTTTATCGAAGTAGTGCGCGTATTAACCGACGCGGCATTTGTGCAAGAGTTATTGCCAAAAGTGCAAGATCCGATTATTCGACGGTACTGGACCGATCAGATCGCCCAAACCTCTGATTTTCATAAATCAGAGGTACTTGATTATATTGTGTCTAAATTCGGCCGTTTTGTTACCAATAAAATGATTCGCAATATTATTGGACAATCAGATAGCGCGTTTAATTTTAGAAAAGTCATGGATGAAAAAAAGATTTTGTTGGTGAATCTGTCTAAAGGAAAAATCGGGGAAGAGAATTCAAGTTTCTTAGGGTTAGTATTAGTACCCAAAATTCTTGTTGCTGCCATGAGTAGGCAAGACATGCCCAAAGATCAACGCGAAGATTTTTTCTTATACGTTGATGAGTTTCAGAATTTTGCCACGCCTGACTTTGCCCAGATTTTGTCTGAAGCGCGAAAATACAAGCTGAATTTAGTAGTTGCGAATCAGTTTATAGGGCAAATGGAAGAAGAAATTAAAAATGCGATTTTTGGAAATGTTGGAACCAGAGTTTCATTTAGAGTTGGCGTTGCAGACGCCAATTATTTACAACATGAATTCCAGCCAGTCTTTACCGAAGCAGACTTATTAAATGTTGAGCGGTTTAATGCGTATGTAGCAACCTTGGTGAATGGCGAACCAATTCCACCATTTTCTATGGATTTAACCAGAGACCTAACCGAAGAAAAAAAACTAGCTAATCCTCGGGTGGCAGAGCTGATAAAAGAACTTTCACGACTTAAATTCGGCCGCGACATGAACGTGGTAGAGGCGGAAATCGCGCAGCGAGCAAAATTATAAAGTTGCCTCTTGTAGAACCTTCTGTTAGAATTGCTGGTACAGGCCCGTAGCTCAATGGTGGAGCATCAAGCTTATATCTTGAGGGTTGCAGGTTCGATCCCTGCCGGGCCTACTGAGCCCAAGCGGAAGCACCCGAGTCCTTGACCCGCCTACACAACACTGACATACTGAAAGCATGAGTCCTTTATTATTTAGGATCCGCAAAATTTCTTCAAGCTCATTTTTAAAACACAAGCAATACCTCGCAATAGGCGCACTCATGCTGGTAATACTTATTGTTATTGGAGTTGATAGGCTTATTGTTTCTCCACAGTTAATATCTCCACCCTATGTGGATCCTGAATCTCTTTTGCCGCCAACCACAACGCCAATTCCTACAATCGTACTTAAAAAGGATACAGGGCCTCTTGAAATTAAACACAAGCTCATGGCGTTTCTAAAAGGAGAGCAAGAAGTGTGGATATATGATTTTCATACTGCAAAACAGTATATGATCTTTCCTGGCATTGATGTTAAGAGATTTTGTGGGGAGGGATGCGATGAGCGTCATCTAAGTTTCTCTAAAGATAGCAAGAAACTAGCAGTAGATTTATTAGTTCACAATAATGAGGCAGTATTTGGCTATATTGATTTTTCCAAGAACACTCAAAAGATTGAATATGTATCAAAAGGATATCTGCCTGAATGGAGTCCAGACGGGAAACATATCGTATTTTACGAAAGGACACAGTTACCTACTCATATACAAAGTACGTTAAAATCAATAAATCTTGAAACGCGAACAGTGGTTGGTTTTCCACCTGATTACACATTTCAAGATTGGATCTCAGATAAAGAGGTATTATTAACAAATTTTGACGATGAATTGAATGGCCTCTTCAGGGGAAATATTACAAATGGAGACATTACGGAATTTTCAATTACTGATTTAAGTCCACCTTCGGGGAAAGCAAAGATATATAAAGCAGATGTTTCGCCCGATAAGAATAAAATACTTATTCTTGCTTATGCCGATAGGGGAGTAAAAGTAGCCGTAGCAGATAAGGACGGGGCAAACCTTAAGGTTTTTAATGAACTTGGAAAGATGGGGGAAGCAGCTGGTTACTATGCTGCAAATTGGTCTCCTGATGGAGAAAAAGTTGCGCTTAAAATATGGCCAGTTTATAAAGATATACTTTTTAATATTTCAATTTTTGATACAGAAGGAATTACATTAAAAACAATTAATAATTCAGACGTTGATGCTGGTTCTTCGTTGTGCTGGGTGTCATTTGGCAATAAAGAAATAATTGCAGTAGCGAACAGTAATGGTTCGATCGCTTTGCATAGTCTAGTAGATGGAAAAAGCCAAGCAATTGCTGCCACGTATGGGTATAATGGGGTATTTACTTGTAACTAGTTTACAGCTCCGTAAGGTTGGTGTTTTCTTTGGCACGCTCCGGAACATACTCTAAGTAACGCTCCGTGGTTGAAAGCCTCTTGTGGCCTAAAATCTTTGAGAGTACAACTAAAGAAACGCCGTGTTTTAAATGATGAGCAACAAAGGTATGGCGAAGATCATTCACCTTGGCATCTTTGATTTCTGCTAATCGAAAGTAGCGTTCGACTGCGGTGCGGATATTACGAACCAAAAATGGCTTGCCGGATTTGGTCACAAATAGCTTTTCTTCTTTAACTTTTGGTCGAGCCTCTAGATAGCGTTTAAGTGCGTCTTTGGCTGGTTTGTTTAAAGGGACTACGCGCTCTTCGTGCTTTTCGTAGGGACGAATAGTAAGAGTATCGCTTCCAATATCAGACAGCCGTAGTGCTGCTAATTCACCAATGCGAATGCCGGTTTGTAGCAGAATTTCGATAATGGCAAACATTCGGGGATCGTTTCGTGCTGCGTCTCGGAGGGCTCGATATTCGGTAGGCGTTAAAATGCGAGGAGGAGTAAGCTCGTAGCGAGGGTGTTCAACCAGCAAAGATGGGTCGTCGGTAATATATTCATTGATTTTTAAAAACCTATAAAACGTGCGGGTAGAGTTGATTTTTCGTGACAGTGATTTTGGGGTGTATCCTTGATTACCCAGCTTTGACAGAAATGATTGTAGATCTTCTTTGGTGACTTCATGAATATGCTGCTTTTTGAGCTCTTGTAAAAAAGACACAAGCTGATCAATATCTTTTCCATATGCTACAATGGTACTCGTTGAATGCTTATTACTGTGCAGGAAGTCTTTGAACTGTTGGTGGGCAGCTCGTAATGCAATTGTTTTTGTCATGTGATTTCTCTTTTAAGAAGCTCTAAGGTAAAAGAAGAGCTTTAGAACACAAAGCCTATAATATCAGGTATATGGCCTAAAGTCAAGGAGAAAAAATAAGTTATGCGAAGAGCTATTTTTTTAACGATTATTGTTGTTTCTCTGTTTATTATCAAAAACCTGGTAACGTCTATTTACAACCTCTGGCAGAAGCAAGATCTGATTACTCAGGCTCAAAAAGAGTTTGAGGAGGCTAAAAAAAAGAATCAGGAATTAAAAACAAAGCTTGAAATCGCGAATTCCGAAAGATTTATTGAGGAGCAGGCTAGAAATCGATTATTCTTGGTTAAACCAAATGAGCAACAAATTGTGATTCCGCCGCACTTACTTAAACCATCAGTGACCCCCAAGCCTACAGAATCGCCAAAACCCAATTGGCAACAGTGGTGGGATCTTTTTTTTAAGGTTTAAATCATAAAAAATGGCCCCTTGGATAAGTGTCCGTGGGTCCACGTGCGTAACAGGTTGCGGTAGAGAAAATTACGATTGGAGCGCCTGAGCGCGCTGGTTGATTTCGTTGAGAATCTGACGAGCTGTACGTCTGTCCCCAAAAGGACCAACGTAACGATAGTGTTTCTTGTCGCCGAGTTCATTAGCTAGTTCCCAAGCTGCCTGGCGATCTTCCCTAGTGACTAATTCGATGCGAAGGCTCGTGCGAGAACCAGCGAATCTTGCCATGATGTCCTCCTTACCAAAATTGGGAAATGTTATCGGGAGAGAGTAGCCTCCCGGGAGTTACCGCATCTCAAGAGCTTCGAAGAGCTTCTCAAGTGCGCCTTGGATTTCGTCTAGGAAAGCAGGGTTTCTTCCCAAATGAGTTGTGATGTACCGTTCCCAGGCTGGATTTGCTCGATGTGTATGTTCATCATTCAATCCAGCAGCAACATCGTCTTGGCTGTGTCTGATGGCAAGAGCCACCACTTTGCCAAGCATTCTTACTACCGTTGTATAGGTTTGTTGAATTTCAGGAGGTAGGGAGCGACTGGAATCCAGCATTGCAGGATTCCATGGGCTATGATAGAGTTCCAACACCGCTTGCCGGTAGGTTTCCATAAATTGCAGGATTTCAGTTTCTTCCTCCAGCGTCAAGCGTTCCCACAAATGGATGGATTCGTCTGCCATCGGTTTTCTCCTTGGTTTCTTACGTTTTGCTTGCTGCTCCAAACAGAAACCAAACATAATATATGGTATTTAGTATTTAGTCCAAACATTTATCCAATTCATACTAAATACTCGTTATATACTACCCATGGTTTCTGCCTGATTACAACAAACACAATTTCAAGAGATAAGAAATGAGCAACTCATACCGCAAACTGTCAAAGATCCCTCCTTCGCTAAAGCTTCGGAAGAGAAAGCAAAAACCCTTAATAAGCAATACCAAAGGAGTAATGATTAGGCATTTTAACAGAAAAGCATAGAAGAAGCAACGTAACGTATAGGACGGAGAAGAACTGTGTTGCGGGGCTGGTATCGAAACCAGACTATAAGATTATGAGCCTCATGTGCAC
>CAZVON010000050.1:0-5019 GCA_964628435.1 uncultured Gammaproteobacteria bacterium | reverse complement strand
ATAGCCGTGCCAAGCAGAATACAAGGTAGCAAAAATTGCCAAAAATAACGATATAATTACTACGATATACTCGTTTGAGGTACGTGTATTTCGTAAGACAGTGTAAGAATTTGACTGCGAGTCAGATTGGAATACGCTTTTACTTTTTTTAAAGATACGTATTATGGTCGTCATAACAATGTTACACATTGGGAGATGAAGGGTAGCGGGAATATCGTTGGTCAATCAGTTTTTGGCCAATAATCGAAACGGCTTGGGTTACTGTACTTTTGTTTTGTAAATGAAATCCATGAACTGTTTTTGCCCAATAGTGTGGGTTGATAATAGTTTCATAGACTGAAATCGTTGCTGCAGCGCTCATTGCCAACCAATAAAAAGGGACCAAAAAAGCAAATTTTACCAGAGAATAATGACGCCGTTTTACACAACCTATCATGTAGTAATATAAGTAGAGAAAATTTCCAAAAACAAGAGAAAATGCTCCCATATATAATATCGGGCTTGGAAAGAAGGTTTCAATAAAATTACCAACAGAACCACGAAACGCAAAGTATACTATTGTCGTTCCCCAAAGTAATGGATTCACAAACATGCAAAGAATTTTTCCTCCTACTATTAGGTGAAAACTTGCTGCATGTATAATTCCCCACTCCTGAACAAATCTTTTGTGGTCGCGCAAGTGGACAAGGTACGTTTGAATGTAGCCTTTAATCCAGCGAGTTCTTTGTCTGAACCAGTTGACAAACTCGCTATTTGCTTCTTCTAAAGTAATAGAGTCAATAATTGCTGTTCTGTATCCCTTTTTTGCAATCCTAATACCCAAATCACAATCTTCTGTGACATTGAATGCATCCCATCCTTCCATTGTTTTTAAGTTTTCGGTACGAAAATGATTAGAGGTTCCTCCTAAAGGAATTGGTCCTTTTAAGGATTGAATTCCGGTTAAGACAAGATCAAACCATAATGAATACTCCAAAGTGAATATTTTGGTCAGAACATTTTGATGAGGATTATAAAAATTGAGCTTTGCCTGTATACAAATCGTATTGTTTTGTGATTTTTGAAAAGCAAGTACTGCTTTTTTGAGTTGTAACCTGTCTGGAATGTCCTCTGCATCATAGACAACACAATAGCGGCCTTTTGCAAAAAGAAGTCCGTAATTAAGCGCCTTGGGTTTAGTTTTAGGAAGAGAATGAGGGACTATAATTACTTGAAGGTAAGAAGGAAGTGTATATTTTTTAACTTGTTCTATTGTTTCTCTATCGTCTTCTTCTAAGAGGAGTAACACCTGAAGTTTATTTTTCGGGTATTCGAGCCGTTCAATTGCAGTGATAAATTGAGGTAAAACACTCCATTCTTTGTAAAGCGGGCAAAAAATAGTATAACTCGGCCAATTATTATCTTGTATCCGCTCTATTTCTTCACGCAGTACTCGAATTTCTGGTTTTTTTATAAACGCTTTCAATATTAATAAAAGATTAAAGAGTAAGTCGATAAAATAAATAATAGTTACGAATGCGATAATAAATACTATTGTCGTATGCCAATTGAGCCATAACCCAACAGCGAAAAAAATAAATCCGGTCAAAATAAGGAGTACTTGTTGGGTAGTAAGAGTATAAAAAGAAAAAAAAAAAAAAAAAAGTGAGCTATAAGGGAGAAATTTTTTGCCTTTGAAATGAAATCCACTTCCTTCGTTTTGAGTCTTTTGATAAGAGAAGGGAATAATCTGAGGATCTTGCATTTTTAACTTAAGTGCAGATACTCCAATTTCAAAAGATGTTTTTAAGAGATTAACTTTAGATTTTCCTGAAAATCTTTTACTAAATACAATATCAAAACTTCCAATACGATACCCTGCGTCACGAGATTTTACTAAAAATTCAAGGTCAAACGTCCAAGCTGTTGGAGTAAGAGTAATTCTTTCAAGAATTTCTTTACGAAATACTTTCAGTCCCGATTGCACATCAACATTAAATCCATGGAGGTATTTCCCAAAAAACCATCTAAAAGAGGTACTAATACATTGTCTTAAAAAAGATATTTGTTGTTCAGATCGATTGGCTACCACAACGTCGTAACGGTCGTCGTATACAGCATTCACCATAGGAACTAATGCTTCTGGTGGGTATTGTAAATCAGCATCGATCATTGCAACAACGGGATACTTAGCATAATGAAATCCTTCAATAAGACATTGTGCTTTCCCTTTTTTCCCTTTTTTTGTTTTTAAAATAATAGGATATTGTTTTACAAAATTTTGAATAATACTAAAACTATTATCGGTAGAGAAATCATCAATACAAATAATTTCATATTGTACATTGTTGCTCATACATGCGGTATGAATTCTTTGTATTAAAGGCTTAATATTTCCTTTTTCATTGAAGATTGGAATAATAACAGATGCATTAAGCATATATATAAAAACTATATTAGGATGAGATGAATGTACGGTGTGGGAATAAAACAGAAACGAAAGGAGAGTAAGGAACCGGCAAGAAAAGCCACATTGTTTAGCTTATAATTAAGCCCCGTTTGTGATATTGGATTGTTTTATGGACATTGAATCTCTAAGGTTTTACCAGAAAAAAGAGTATAGGGATAAGAAATATTATTTATTTCTGCTACATATCTCCACGAGTCTTCTTCGTCGCAAAAAGTTTGAGCAATAGTAAAGATCGAGTCACCTTTTTTCACTTGGTAAAGTATTTTTTCTCCGTCAGTTGGAGGTAGTTTTTTAACAGGTGGCGTGATTGTGGGAGAAAGAGTTGGCGAGATTGGAGAAGGGGTAAGAGTAAGTGGTTGTTCGGTTGGGGTTATAGTAGCCTCAGTAGGTGGTGTGGGAGTAGGTTGTGGCGGTTGTCCACCAAAATATCGAGTAGCAAGAAACACGATTGCCCCAAGGGTCACTATAGAGCCAATCAGCAATGGAGCTGCGTTCTTTTGAAGAAAACTGGTTAAAAACGGTTCTTTTTTTTGTTGGGGCAGCGCTCTTTTTTTTGTTCTTCTTCGCGCCATAGAAGATTTAAGTAATAAATAACGTGTGTTGGCATGCTATCATAGATAGACTTCACTGTCAATATACAAGCTAAATCGTACGAGTTGGAGTCTTAGGTAAAGTTTTGTCAATTATTTTCAGGAATCGCGCATAGACAACAAGTCTTTTTTTGTTTTCTGTACCATAGCACGTAATAAGTGCAAGCAAGGGTTGATTTTGTTGCGCAAGAAATTGAACATCTGTTGGCTCTTTGAATTCCTTGGTTAATGTCTCGTAAAGATATAATTTATTATGCGAAGCAATAACGATTTTACCCCCTTTGGGAAGTGTTGGTAGCAATCCAAATAATTTATTTTTTGCGTGAGCAAGGATTGCGGTTGTTCCATTACTTCCAATTGGCGCTGAATTTTCCCCCAAAAAAGCAACTTTTCTGTTAGAGATTGTCCATTCTTCATGTTTTACGGAAGCAATTTCTATTGGAAGGAAAACATTAATATTTGGAATGTATATCCAAGATTCTGGTTTACTCATTTCTTGCATCTGTCCCTCTTTTATTTCAGAGGGATACATGTGGTTTGTATGAAAGATATAGCTTAAAAAATAAGCTATTAATACTAATAAAAAAGACACGTGATGCTTCATATCGTGTAATCAATGGGCAACAGGCTTGTGTCCTTTGCTCAACCTTTGTAGGAATTGACGAACAGAAGGGTCAATTTTATAATAAAATTTAGGCGTTTCTAAATATTTGTTGTTGTTTAAAAATGCCTTAAGCAGGACCAAAGGAATGCAATTATAATACAGAATCTTTTTTTATGTCAATTGTGAGAAGGCAAATTGGTTTTTTTATTTTTATAATTCTTCTTGGAATATCCGCTGTTTTAATGAAAAATTTTTTATCCAGTAGCTTAAACCAATCAGCAATCTTTTTTTTATCTTCTCCTCTTCCTGATGTTTGGACTCTGTATAAAAACAATCAAGTTACCACTCTTGATATCTGGAAACCAAACATCTCTTTAGCAAAGACAAACGTTATCCAAAAGCCAATCATAAGCGCCCAATCAGCGATAACCTATGACTTAATTGAAGAAAAAGTGCTATTTGAGAAAGATTCAAATAAAAAAGTGCCTATGGCTTCTCTTACAAAGGTCATGACAGCAATTGTTGCCATAGAAAATAAACGGGATGACGATCGGTATATAGTATATTCCCGTGCGCTTGTTGGAGAAAATAGCATGGGCCTATCAGCAAGCGAAATATTAAATTTAGAAGAACTGCTATATGGACTCATTCTTCCCTCTGGCAATGATGCGGCAGAGACTCTTGCTCACAATTATGCAGGAGGTCGAGAACAATTTATCAAAGCAATGAATAACAAAGCAAAATCACTTGGACTATCAAATACTCACTTCAACAATCCATCTGGATTAGAAGGTGATGGAAATCAGTATGCAACAGCTCATGATTTGCTAGTTATTACCAGATACGCTCTTTTAAACTATCCTCTTTTTCGGAAAGTTGTTTCAACAGTTGAATATTCTATTCCACAATCGCCAACCCATGGTTCCTATTATTTAGTAAATGATACAAATCTTTTAACTAGCTACATTGGGGTTAAAGGAGTAAAAACAGGATATACGCCGGAAGCTGGTTTGTGTTTGGTAACATATCTTGAGTATAGAAATCACAAGATTATAGCGGTTTTGTTAGGAAGCAGCGACCGACGGGCAGAAATGAAAGAGCTATTGGATTATTCGTTAAAAACCCTTGGCGTTGATCCTCCGCCTCACGAGTAACACCTTAGGGTTGAATATAGGTTCTTTTTTGAGTAGAATAGACAGTACATGCCGGGGTGGCGGAATTGGTAGACGCCCGGGACTTAAGATCCCGTGTCTGTATAAGACGTGCGGGTTCGATTCCCGCCCTCGGTACCGGGGATTGGCTCAGTTGGTAGAGCGCGCGGTTTGGGACCGCGAGGCCGGCAGTTCAAATCTGCCATCCCCGAATCTTTTTAGAAT
>CAZVON010000049.1:0-5374 GCA_964628435.1 uncultured Gammaproteobacteria bacterium | reverse complement strand
AATATTGCATTGTTAACAATAGGAGTGGCAATGCTGTGTGCTCGTATTGGATATGTCTTTCTACACTTTAAAACTACGTATCTTCATCCACTAGTTTTCTTGGTGTTTCCGTATTTCCCAGGACTTTCTCTCATCGTTGGAATGGTTGGCGGTAGTATTTTCCTGTTATTATACGTTTCCAAAAAAAAATTTCCCACTAGGCTACTTGATTTTTTTGGAATTGCAACATTATGCGCTATTACTATTGGATTTATAATGCATAGTCTGCGATTTCTGTATTTTGAAGATTTTTTCGGTTCGTTTTTCCATGTTGTTGCCCTTTATTACCTTTTTCTTTTTTTCTTTTTTGTTTTATTTTTACTGCCGATGCAAAAAAGAGCAGAACTCAAAGATGGAAGTTTATTCTTGTTATTCCTTATCTCCTTTTCTTTTTCATCGTTTTTTATTGACAGCGCGCAAAAAGAAAATAAAATTATCGCGTTTCTTGGTGTAGAAGCGTTACTATCTGTTCTCTTTTTTATTGGTGCTTTGGGTCTATTTATTAGAAAAGAACGGTTGATTCCTCGTATGCGAAAGCTTTTGAAATAATAATGATCCAGAGTGGTAAATTTGGGTTTATCAAGGGTAGGGGACAATACCCCTATGTGCTTTTTGTTTGAAGCCTAGACTTATCACTAAGGTTTTGCTAAAATGATTTAAATCATTTTAGCATATGTCTCAAGTTTCCAAATATCCAATCTCTGCAAAAGTTGCTGACAGAATATTCGAGATTTTTATAAAAGCAGTAATCGAAATTAAAAATAAAGAAGAAGCGATGCAATTTATTGCTGATTTTTTAACGCCTACAGAAAAGATTGTTTTATCAAAAAGAATCGCAATAGCTTTTCTTTTGGAACAAGCCTATGACTTTCGCACAATCCAACAGCTTATTAAAGTGAGTGCTCCAACAGTAAGTTCTGTCAATACTGCTCGCATGTACGGATCTTTGGGATATCGAAAAATTATTGCTAGAATACGATCAGATGAAAAAACCAAAAAAATATTTGAGGATGCTCTTTTAACAATGCTGTCATTACCAGCAAGTTCTGGAAAGGGGAGTGGGGTTTGGAGATATTTAAAAGAGGAAGTTAAAAAAAAATC
Source organism: uncultured Gammaproteobacteria bacterium (assembly GCA_964628435.1). Classification (GTDB taxonomy): domain Bacteria; phylum Patescibacteriota; class Microgenomatia; order Levybacterales; family UBA12049; genus CAZVON01. Next base: position 4,234 of record CAZVON010000049.1, on the reverse strand, counting down.
ACGCAAAACCTCATTTTAATATGAAAGATATTCACGTTCTATACGAAGACGGTTCCATTCTTGTTTTAGATAAACCCGCAGGGTTGGTCGTAAATAAAGCAGATACAACAAAAGGAGAACCGACAGTACAGGAATGGGTGGAAGAAAAAGTCAAAAATCGAGAAAAAGCCAAAGTTGAAACTGATTCGGAGTTTTATAAGAGGGGAGGAATTGTGCATAGACTTGATAAAGAAACATCGGGAGTTTTGATTGTCGCAAAAAACGAAAGGTCGTTTTACGAATTGCAGAAACAATTTAAAGAGAGGTCAGTAAAAAAAAGCTATGAAGCGCTGGTTCATGGGGAAGTGCATCCTCAAGAAGGAGAAATACGGCTTCCTCTTGGACGACTGCCGTGGAACAGAAAACGGTTTGGCGTAGTTGCTGGAGGAAGGGAGGCGATAACTCGGTATAAAGTATTAAGTACTTGGTATTTGGTATTTGATAAAACAAAAGAGCCATTAACACTTCTACAGTTATATCCACAAACGGGGAGAACACATCAAATAAGGGTACACTTAAAACATATTGGTCATCCGATCGTCTCTGATTTTTTGTATGCAGGGAGAAAAACCGCTCGAAATGACAGAAAATATCTCCCTCGTGTATTTTTGCATGCATCCACAATTAGTTTTTTACATCCGACAACACAAGAAAAAATTGAATTTACGAGTAAACTACCCGACGAATTAGATAATCTGCTGAATCATTTAAAACATTGATTTTTCAGGCTTTTTATTGATACTATATAAAAATATTGGAGGTGAATTATTATGGGAAGCTTTGGAGGATTCTATAAAGGAGAAAAGAAAAAACCAAAAAAAGACAAAGATAATAGGCCTCTTTCGTCAAGCGCGCCTACCCTTGTTCTTCCAGAACTAATTTCTAAGAAAAAAGATAAAAAAGAGAGTTTCTAGCATACCTATTTGGTTTACTGCCCATATGCCTAAAAAACACATTTCTTCTCAACCGAAAACGCTAAAAACAGCTATAGTATTTTTAGTTTTGGTATTGCTTCTGATACTTTTTTCTTTTTGTTTGAAAATACTTTCTGTAATTCAACGCAGCGTATATGATCCCAACAGCCATTTTATTGTCTTAGTTTCTCGTAATGCCAATTCTTCATTAAGCTCAGTTATTGCTTATACGCCAGAAAGTCATTCATTGTCTGTTGGATTGCTTCAAGGCATAAAAACGTCTGCTGTAAAAAAATATTTGGCTATACCAATCGATGGTTACATTTACTCACATTCAGATGTTACAACTGAGTTAATGCATAAGAAAGATGTGGCGTCTGCCTTTAAACAGATACTGGTAAATGTTCGTACTATAGACTCAAATATGAGTATTATTGATCTTGTTCGTTTATGGTGGGTGAGTATAGTAACCCATCAAGGAGATATTCGTTATACAAATATTGATTCTTCACTTGATCAATTTAAGAGTGATCAAGTCGTGTCTTCATTTTTTTCAGATTCCACATTGACTACCGAAAAATTGAGTGTTGAAATTGTCAACGGAACACGTATTTGGGGGCTTGGAACAAGAGTGGCTCGGCTTATATCAAATATGGGGGGAAACATTGTCGCCGTAACAACATCAGATAAAGAATTAGAAAACTCAGAAATTAATTTTGCCGAAAGACCCACCTATACGGTAAAGCGAATTCAAAAAATTCTTGATTTTCCTCTTGTTCCCACGACACAAAAAGGAATTGCAGATATTGTTATTAAAATTGGCAGGAAAAATTCCTCTTCAGTTTCTGATTAAAGGTATTTGTTTGTGATTGTATGGTATACTTTCTCAATGGGGATCGTGCTGATTATTGCAGTTGTATCGATTATTTGGGCGTTGGTTTCTCTAAAAGGACAGTTAAGTAGCTTACAAGAGACCCAAGAAGCAAAAAAGAATCTATCAAAGAATCGTGTTGTTTTTCAAAGTGATTCATCTGCTGACGAATAGGAATTGTCATCGGTATCTTCTTCTGTCTGTTTGTGTTTTGAAACCGTATGTGGTGAACTTTTTTCCAGTAGAAATTGGGATTTTTCTGAAGAAATAAAAGAAGGTTGGTTTTTGAACCTGCTTACTCTTTTTGTCTCTTTAATAAAAATTGCTACTTTATGATTATCAGCCGCTTTTACGCATGCTCGATATTGATTTCCACCTTTAAGAAATTTAATGAGCCGTTTTCCGATATTATCGGGTAACATGCCAATATATTTGGTTTTTTCATCAAGTACAAATATCTTGAGCCGTTTTACTCGGAGCAATAATAGTTCTCCAGTACATAATCGAGAAATAACTTTTGGCTCTGCGATGTTAATTAAGTCTATAATTTTTGTTTTTCCGTTTTCTTCTAAAAACATTGAATCAACAGTTCGAGAAGACAGAGAAACAGCATTTTTTTTATCTACCAAAGACAGTCGTTTTAGATTTTTAAGCGCGATTGGATTTTGGTTGTCTAGCCTAAGAACTTTCTGATAGGTTGTTTTGGCGTCTTTTGTTTTACCAAGTATTATGTATGCAAATGCTAATCTATTAAGAGTTTCGATGTCTTCGGGATTTTCTTTAAGCAGCTCTTGATTAAGAATAATTGCGGTATCCCAGTCCCCTAATAATGCAGTCTGAATGGCTTGATTTTTAAGAGCTAGCATGAAGAAGAGATATTGAATTGATCAGGTAATTGAGTAATTTTACTATCCTTTCTTGCAAAAGTCAAGATGAAAACTGTATAATAAAACGTCTAGTTGATTAACGTTTGGCGTATAGTTTAGATTCTGAACTAAACGCTTAATACCGCTAATTATGAGTGGGCACTCAAAATGGGCACAAATTAAACGACAAAAGGGTGTTACAGACACTCGTCGCGGTCAATTGTTTACAAAGCTCGCTGCAGCTATCACAATCGCGGTGCGTGATGGTGGTGGTGTTACAGATCCATCACAAAACTTCAAATTACGACTCGCAGTAGAAAAAGCACGCAGCGTAAATATGCCAAAAGAGAATGTGAAGCGGGCGATTGACCGTGGAGTAGGGAAGGGAGAAAAAGGAGAAGGTTTGCAGGAAGTCGTATATGAAGGATTTGGTCCTGGGGGAGTAGCAGTTATTGCTGATGCTGTTACCGACAATAAACAGCGTACTACTCCAGAGGTAAAATCAGTTTTTGATAAACATGGTGGTACCCTTGCTACTCCAGGTGCTGTTTCGTATCAGTTTCAATTAAAAGGGTTAATTTCTGTTGCAAAAAATGGTAAAAGTAGCGATGATTTTTTTTTAATAGCGGCAGATGCTGGCGCAGAAGATGTCGAGGAAGCAGGGGAGGAAGTGCTTATCTATACAAAACCAGAAGAAGTAGGTCGAGTAAAAGAACATATGGTGTCCCAGGGGATTTCGGTAATAGATTTTGAGCTGACTCGAAAACCAATAACAACCGTTCGATTAGAAGAGAAAGAGTTAGCTTGGAAAGTGTTAGATTTTATCGACAAATTAGAAAATTTAGATGATATACAAAAAGTATACTCCAATTTTGACATTCCAGACACGGTCTTAAATACGTAACTTAAAACGTACCGTTGCCACTTTTGAGCCTATGAAAAGAAAAAGATTCTTGTTCTTGAAAAGAAAAAATTATGCTTTTTCAAATATTTTTTCTTTTTCTATTTCTAAGAGACAACGATTTATTATTGGTGTAATTGTTCTTGCGTTAGGATTGTTTTTTTCCGAATACCAATTCGGGAAATCCGGATTTTATATCGCGCTATTTCTATCGGTCTTAACAGATATTTTTTTTATTTTTGCCTTGTTTAGAGATCTTAAAGGGAGTTTTTCAGTTTCCATGCTTATACTGCCGTTTTTTTATACACTGGCATTTGGGCTATTTTATTTCTTGGTTCCCAATCGTATTCTTACAAGGTCTATTATGACAATTCTCTATGGAATTGGCCTTTATTCTTTATATTTAAGTCAAAATATCTTTATCGTCGCTTCGGTACGAACAATTGCGTTATTAACAGGTGCTCGGTTAGTATCATTTGTTATTACCCTTATCACATATTTCTTTTTATCAACCGTTGTTTTTTCTCTTCATTTGGCCATTGTGCCAACCGCGGTATTGCTTTTTTTCTTTTCTTTTTTTTTGTTTTTGCATGCTGTTTGGTCGGTTACTTTTTTTATAGGGCTTTTCAACTAATAAACAATG
>CAZVON010000048.1:0-5542 GCA_964628435.1 uncultured Gammaproteobacteria bacterium | reverse complement strand
TGTCGCGTCAAACGCGACTCCTCGTCAATCTCGGGGGAACCGAGTTTGACTCGGGAGTAGCCTACCGAACGATGTTCGGACCAATTATAGCAACCTCCAAGCACAAGAGCTAGTCTTTTACAAAACAGCATTTGAAAACTTGATGTAATCAAAAGCATATTTGCAGTTCGTGATATAATACAGATATATGAAAAATGTTAGTATTCAATTTACATTACCAGTGTCAATTTTAAAAGAAGCAGGCAGTTTTGTGGCTTATACGCCTGCGTTGGATTTATCTACGGCAGGTAAAACCTTCGAAGAAGCACAAAAGAATTTTGTTGAAGCTGTTAATATTTTTTTTGGTGAACTTGTAGAGATGGGAACTGTTGATGAAGTTCTTTCAGGGCTAGGATGGCAAAAACAAAATAACACTTTCGTGCCTCCTACTGTAGTAGCTAATCAAACTGAAAGCTTTTCTATTCCACTGGTAAACTAACTATGCCTGCAATAACTCCTGTTAAGTGGAAAGAGTTTGAAAAATTTCTCTTATTCGTAGGCTGCGAATTCAAAAGACAAACTGGAGGACATAGAATATACAAAAGAGCGGGACTAAATAGAGCACTGGTAGTACCAGCTCATGGAACAATACCAGTATTTGTTATTCGAAATAACCTAAGATTATTAGGAATTACTCCAGAACAATACTTCGAAATTCTAAAGAAAATATAGTGCAGTATTAAAAACTGAATCTAAATTTATTGGGATAGCCTGCCGAATGTTTTCGTACCTATTCTTTATGATTTTTTTCTTTTCGTTTTCTCTTTTCTCAATCGCAACGTACTAATTCTTTTTCCTTCGGTTTTTTCAACCAAGAAAATAATATTACCAATCTGCACAGTATCCCCTTTTTCTGGTTGACGTCCAAGCAGTCCGAAAACCAGTCCTCCAATTGTCGTGTAGCCCTGTCCTTTCATGGGAAGATTGAACTTGCTTTGAACCAACTCAACAGCAGTTAGCCCATCAACAAGATAGCTTCCATCTGCCTGCTTTTGCATATCACGGAGTGGTTGTTCAAATTCATCCTGTATTTCTCCAACAAGACTTTCAAGAATATCCTCAAGCGTTACCATTCCCGATGTCCCGCCGTATTCATCGCTCACTACTGCGATATGGACTCGTTTCTTTCGCATGTCCAAAAGCACTTCATCGATTCTTTTTGTTTCAGGAACACCCATGATTTCTCGAATAAGTCTCGTTTCCGATAACAGCTTTCTTTCTTTGGATCTTAAAACTTCTTTGTAGATATCCTTTATGTGAACAAAGCCGATAATAGTATCTATCGAATGTTCGTATACAGGAAAACGACTATGCGGATGGCGTTGGACTTTTTTTACTATCTCTTTTAAGGATGTCGAAACATTGAACGCGACAATGTCAGTTCGCGGAACCATTATCTGTCTTACTGGAATATCACCCAGACGAAATACGTTATAAACCATCTCGGCTTCTTTTGACGTTATTGCTCCTTCCAATGCGCTCTGAGAAAGAAGGATACGTATTTCTTCTTCGGAATGAACGAGTTGATGCCCAGAAGGAGCTGTAAAGCCAAAGGCTTTAAGTACCAAACCTCCTGCTCCATTAAGAACCCATATAAACGGTTTAAAAACTTTGGTAAAAAAGGTCAGGGGAGCAATAATAATCATGGATGTTGTTTCTGCTCTTTGAAGAGCGATTGTTTTAGGAGCAAGTTCGCCAAGCACTATATGAAGAAAAGTAATAATGGTAAATGCTATTACTACAGATAATGAATGGGCAGAAATAGTAGCTGCTTCTTTGGGCAAAAACGTAAAGTACGGCTCTAGAAAATGTGCTATCGTAGGTTCTCCAATCCATCCAAGAGCCAAACTTGCAAGTGTTATACCCAGTTGTGTTGCCGATATAAAGCTTTCAAGATCGGTTAAAGCTTTTTGCACCAACTTTGCAGCAGTATTGCCTTTTTTTACCAACTCCTCTACGCGTGTTTTCCTTACTGCAACAAGAGCAAATTCAGAAGCAACAAAATACCCATTTAAGAATACAAGAAAAATTACAAGACCAAGTTGAGGAACGATCTCCATCTGGCGAGATTATAACAGTTACTGCCGTTTCAGGCAAAAATTTAAGAAGAACCTACTATTTTGGGTGGAAGACGGGTGCTGCCCCCGCGACCTCCAGGTCCACAACCTGGCGCTCTGCTGTTGAGCTACATCCACCATGATTAACCATTAATAATTTCGTTTCTTACTTCTCGTCCCTAACCACTCTTAAAATATTTTTCCAGCTTTCTTGCTTGAGTTCTGTCCTTAACAATCTCTACATGAACCAAAACAAAAGGACCTCTATTATGTGTTGATGGAGTAGAGGTCTTCACTTTATTATGCTCTATTAGTCTCCGCTCAACATCTGTTGTAATCCCTGTATAAAATCTGCTATCTTTTAAACTTTTTAAAATGTAAACAAAATACATTCTCCACAACCTGGCGCCCTGCCTGCCGGCAGGCAGGTCTGCTGTTGAGCTACATCCACCATAAAAAATCTAAAATTCTAATCCATGCTTCGCCCGCCTAGCCGCGAGGCTGGCCAAAGCGCAAGCGAGGCGAGTCAAATATCCAATAAACCAACAGTAAGTATATCACGAGCGGGGAAAAGCTTCAATTATTTACGTGAGAAAATGTTAAGAACAATCGTGAGTAAAATGCTGACCAAAATTGAGGTCGCAAGGGGAAAGTAGAAGGTAAAACCGTCTTTTTTGACTAAAATATCTCCTGGTAATTTGCCAATAAATGGAATTTTGGAAGAAAACATGAGCACAAATCCCAAAAAGATAATAACTACTCCAAAAACTACAAGTAATTTACCAAATTCTGGCATATGCTACTGCTTTCTAAACAAATTCGCAAGAACCATTCCGCAGACAAACCCTCCGACATGTGCCCAAAAAGCGACTCCTCCTGATTCCCCAGTAAAGGGCAAAACAACAGCTCCAGAAATAACCTGAAGCACAAACCAATAACCAAGCATAACAGTTGCTGGAATTTCTACAAACGTAATAAAACCAAATAAAGGAACTAATGTCTTGATGCGGGAATGGGGAAACAACACATAATACGCGCCCAAGACGCCTGCCACAGCACCTGACGCGCCAAGCATTGGGATTGAAGAATTAGGCATAACCAGATATTGTGCTAGATTTCCAACAATGCCAGACCCAAAATACAGAAATGGATATAACAAAAATCCGACGTGAGTTTCAACATTGTCACCAAATACCCATAAAAACCACATGTTGGAAGCAATATGCAACAACCCCCCATGCAAAAATATGGCGGTTATGAACGGATACAAGGTATCGATTTGAGAAAAGTCAATAAGCGATGGGATAAGCGCATATTCACGGATAAACAGTTCGTGGTTAAAAAAAGAAAGCTGCTGAATAAAAACAACAATGGTTGCCGCAATCAACAATATGTTAATAACGGGAATGCCTGGTGTTTTAATTGAATCAGAAAGCGGAAACATAGACTATAAATTATTAGATTGTTTCATTGTTAAATTGCTCTATTATATTTTTTCTGAAAGATTCCATAACTTTAGACCGATTTCTTCACTGAACAGCTTTGTATGCTCACTGGTAAATGAGTGAATATATATTTCCAGTGTCGCAGAAACGGTTGCATCTACCAAATGTCCTCCAAACGCACGCATTGATTCGTCAGATAACGACACATGAATATGAACCAATGGTTCTTTTTCAAAAAGTGCTATGTTACCAGTCAGATTAGTTACTTCATAAATTCCATCGAAGACTTTTTCGCTATATTTTTTAGTATCAACTCGATAATGAGCAACTTTTGGACTTTCTATGGATCCAATTGCGGAAATCCAACCATTTTTAATGTTTTTTTGTAAACAAAACTGCTTTATTGATTCAACTGTTCTCTCTCCTTTTGTTAGCCTTACCAAATATGTATTTTCAGTTACCACTGCGTAGAACATATCATTTTATATTATACCTGCAGATAGTAAGCAGACGCAACATATCTATACTATATGCTATTGAATAATACTCTTATGAAAAAGGAGTAAGAATTACGGAAGAGTTACAAAATACGGCCTCGTGTATTAAAAAGAATGACTAACACGGTAATAAGTGGAATGGACAGAAGTGCTCCCATAACCCCTAACAGCTCGCCACCAATAAGTATCGCAAGCAATATAACCAGGGGATTAAGTCCTACTGCTTTTTCCATAATCTTAGGAACCAAAATATTTGCTTCTAAGGTTTGAATAATAATATACGCAACCACAACAAGAATAGCGAGTGCCGGCGACACATTTAACGCAACAATCACCGCGGGAATCGCACCTAAAATTGGACCGATGGTTGGTACAACTTCAAAAATGCCTGCTATAATCGCGAGAGGTAAAGCAAACTCGAGTCCTAGTATTGTTAACGCAATCCAGCTTGCCAGACCAATAGAAACAGATAAAACTAGTTGTCCTCGAAGCCATGCGCCTAATTTTTCTTCAATTTGCTCAAGAAGAAGCGTAATATCTTTCTGTACGTGAGATGGAAATAAGCGTACTATGCCATCTTTTAATTTATTATGGTCAAGAAGAAGATAAAAACTTACTACAAGTACTGTTAATAAAGAAAACAATCCACTAAATATAGTGGTTGTAATATCGAGCGCGTTTCTACTAATGGTGTCAAACTCAGAAGTAATAATATTGCTGAGTTTACCTGCGTCAAATTTGATATTGAAAACTCGCGCTGCCTGCTCAAGATATCCTGGAAAGCTTTTTATTAAAACGTTTAGTTGTTCGATAAAAAACGGAACCAGAAGAAACAGTATTAAGCCGATGAAGATAAGCATCGCAAGATAGGGGATAGCAATTGCGATAGGTCTTGGTACTTTTTTCTTTTGTAATTGCTCCACATATGGAGCTACTGCGGCGGTTAAAATATACGCAACAAACAAGGCAATTAAAATCCCTTTAATTTGAAAAATAAACCACAAGAATCCTATAAATAAAATTCCCGCAATAAATTGATTGTGAATAAAATACCTTAAAATGATGCTTCTTACCATAAGAGCTAGCATAATTATAAAAAAAACACTCTGACTATGCAAGGAAGACTTCTTGCTTGATCCTTACTCGTTTTTTGTTGATCTTTAAAAAGAGCGAAATAATCTAATAAAGTAACTATGGAAAGAACAATCGTTTGGCGATGTCCAGTATGCGGATACACAGCAATTGGCTATACCAAAAAACAAGAACATATTCAACAAGCACAGCGAGATCCACTACATATTACCTATTACCGTGACAACAGAATCATAGAAAATCTTACCCCTATTACTCACGATCTTTAAGCTTAACTTGAGGAATTTACTCCCTTTTGTTATACTTTAGACTGCTTGCGGGTGTAGTTCAATGGCAGAACACGACTTTTCCAAAGTCGATACGAGGGTTCGATTCCCTTCACCCGCTCAGGTATTTATGGAATATTTTCCTT
>CAZVON010000047.1:0-5713 GCA_964628435.1 uncultured Gammaproteobacteria bacterium | reverse complement strand
AATCAATCCCTTTATGTTATCCGAGTGGCAGGAACAGCCGGCTTTACGTAAAAAGGTAGAAGAAGAGCTTAGAACATTCTTGAGAAAAAATATGAAAGTAAAGTTTAACTTATCAATTGAAGAATTAGACAAGGTATATACATCCATTTTGGATACACTGCTCAACAATGAAACAAAAAATTGAATATAAACACATTGTAAGACCTGTAAAATATCCAAGAATAGAATTAAAAAGTGGTAATCTTGTTATTGTAGCCCCATCTAATACAGACATAGACGAAGTAATTAATAAACATCACTATTGGGTAAACAAAGAAATTAGGTTTATAGATCATCATTTGAAGGTTGCGAGTAAGGGTTATTTAACAAAGAGAGATAATGAAAGTTTAGATAAATTATTGAAAAGATATGTAAGGAAAGCAGAAAAAATACTTAAAGTTACCTCGAACTCATTTAGAGTTAGACCAATGAAATCAAAATGGGCAAATTGTACACCCAAGGGCCTAATAAACTATAACGAACTTATTGCTTTCCTACCGAATAATTTAATCTGGTATATAACTTTACACGAAATGACACATTTAATTGTAAAAGGCCACAACACAAAGTTTTGGTTCTTAATGCGTAAGCATATTAAGAATCATCAGGAAAAAGAAAAGGCACTATTTAGCTATTGGTTCAAAATCCATAAGGATATAAATTTTTAAAAAGTTCTTTAAAATTTTTGCGTCACAGTCAAACGTGACTGCCAAGTTTGACTTGGCGTTTTTTGTCCGCCTTTGGCGGAGTTCGGCCGACAGGCGAGCGGATGAGCGAAGATCCTGCTTCGCAGTAAGGTGCCTTCGCCGATTCACTTTCTGTCGGGATGCCGCGAATCGAACGCGGACTACCGCACCCCCAGCGCGGCGTACTACCACTATACTACATCCCGAAGATTAGATTATAAAATAACTATTGCATTATAGCAAAAAACTGTTACAATAAGCACCAAATGGCACGCCCACCTGCTTCTCACAAAGCATCTCCAAATGGACCTACAGAAATGTCTCAAAAACTTGATGCCGTGCGTCTTGCGATGGAACAAATCGAAAAACAATATGGACGTGGATCTATTATGCGATTTGGAGAAGCAGGGCAAAAACTCGATATTTCTGTTATTTCTACTGGTTGTTTACCACTTGATTTAGCTTTAGGCGTTGGTGGAGTACCAAGAGGCAGAATTATAGAAATCTTTGGACCAGAGGCATCTGGAAAAACTACTATCTGCTTGTCTATTATTGCCCAAGCTCAAAAACATAGTGGCGTTGCCGCATTTATAGACGCAGAACACGCGCTTGATCCTTTGTGGGCAGAGCGCATTGGGGTAAAACTGGACGAGCTTCTTATCTCTCAGCCAGATACGGGTGAACAAGCATTGGAAATTGCTGAGAGTTTAATTCGAAGTGGAGGAATTGATGTGTTAGTGATTGACTCAGTAGCCGCATTGGTGCCACGAGCAGAAATAGAAGGAGAAATGGGTGATGCCATGGTTGGGCTCCAAGCAAGGCTCATGTCGCAGGCTCTTCGAAAATTAACTGGCGTTATTTCCAAGTCAAAAACTGTTGCTATTTTTACCAATCAATTGCGGCAAAAAATCGGTATTATGTTTGGTAATCCAGAGACAACAACTGGTGGTCTTGCTCTTAAGTTTTATGCATCTCAACGGCTGGATGTTCGAAGAATAGAAACGATGAAAGACGGAGATAAAGTAGTTGGTTCACGGCATCGGGTTAAAATTGTGAAAAATAAAGTTGCAGCACCATTTCGAATCGCAGAATTTGATGTAATTCAAACTGGAATTTCTCGTGAGGGAGGTATTGTTGATGTAGGTGTTGAGATGGGAGTTATCAAAAAATCAGGAGCATTCTATCGGTATAACGATCAGGTACTTGGGCAAGGAAAAGAAGCGACAGTGCAAAAAATAAGAGAAGAGCAAGACTTACAAAAAAAGATTGTGTCTCAGATCTTAACGCAAAGTAAAGAAAACACACCGGTTGCAGTTGGCGTTGAAGAACAAGACGAAACACCGCTTGCTGCTTAATGGATGACTTTGAAAGGTACTACACAAAGGCCCTTAAGTTTTTATCCTACCGTCCCAGGTCAGAAAAAGAGGTAAGAGACAATCTCAAAAAAATAAAAAGTAAACTCGGTGACGAAGAAGTATTGATAAAAAAGGTTGTCGATTATCTGAAACAATCCCATTTACTTAATGATGAATACTTTGCTACATGGTGGTTTGATCAGAGGATTCGTTTTAGACAAAAGAGTTTGTTGGTAATAAAACAGGAATTGAAACAAAAAGGTATATCTGTGGCTATTATCGATTCACTGTTTTCTTCTTTTGAAAAAAACATGATCGATAGAAATAACCTAAGAAAACTTATAGAAAAGAAATTAAAGACTATTCAAGGTCTTTCAAAGCAAGAAATACATATAAAATTACTGCGATTCTTATCGGGAAAAGGCTTTGACTATAGACTTATTAAAGAAGCCATTGACGAATACTTTAAAAAAAGAGTATAATAGTTTCGTAGACCCATAGAAATAAACATGAACATGAGGTTTATTACGTACTACTTCAGTTCTATTCTATAAGCTAGCATACTAGCTTCTTTTCTGTGGCTACGACAATACTCAAAAGTATGGCATCTCAAGCAAACGATGTATTAGAACTAGAGAAAAAACTATTGGCAAAAGAAGAGCGCCTCGAACAAGAAAAAGAAAAACTTGAACAAGAGAAAGCATCACTTCTTGCAAAACAGGAAGAATATCAAGGTAAGCTCCAGAAACTGACTGGGATTTCTCGTGAAGAAGCAAAAACAGCTCTATTAGAAGAAGTAGAAAAGAAAGAAGCACAAGTTGTAGCTCGGATCATTAAAGAGCGAGAAGAAGAAGCCAAACGTACCGCAGACAAAAAATCCCAGGAGATTATTGTAGACAGCATGCGTCATGGAGTTTTAAGCTACATTGCAGAATATACTGTATCTGTTGTTAAAATTCCTGATGAAGAAATGAAGGGACGAATTATCGGGAAAGAAGGACGTAACATTCGTGCTTTTGAACAAGCAACTGGCGTAGATATTGACTTGGATGAAGAAGGAATTATTCGTTTGTCTTCTTTTGACCAGGTTCGTCGAGAAATTGCGCGAAGAGCCCTTGAAAAACTTCTTAAAGATACCCGTATTCAGCCATTTAGAATAGAAGAAGTAGTTGTGCAGACAAAACAGGAAGTTGAAAAAATCATGTTTGAAGAAGGAGAAAAAATGGCACACGAAGTAGATGTATATAATCTTCCCGCAGATCTTATTTCTATTCTGGGACGCTTTAAGTTTAGAACCTCTTATGGGCAAAATTTAGTTGTTCATACCTTGGAAGAAACAAAAATTGGTATACATATTGCGGCAGAACTTGGAGCAGATATAAATATCGTTCGGCTTGGATGTTTATTCCATGATATAGGAAAGGTATTGGAAGGAGAAGGAAGTCATGTAAAACTTGGCGTTGAGCTTTTGAAGCGGTTTAACTTTCCCCAAACAGTTATCAATTGTGTCGCGGAACATCATGAAGATAAGCCATTTTCTTCTATAGAATCAGTGATTGTTTGTGTTGCCGATAAAATTTCTGGAGCTCGTCCTGGCGCACGCTATGAAGACTTTGAAGAATATGTTAAGCGGTTGGCCGAAATGGAAAAAATAGCCAAAAAATATGAAGGTGTTGAAGATGCGTACGCATTTGAAGCAGGACGAGAGTTACGAGTTATTATTAACCCAGGAAAATTAGACGATGCAAATACTATGCTTATTGCGCGCAAAATCCAAGAAGAAGTAAGTAAAGCGCTTGCGGTGCCAGGAGAAGTAAAAGTGACCGCAATTAGAGAATTCCGTTCTGTATACCCCGAAACACTCGCCGCATAAAATCCTTTGGCGTATAAATACTTGACAAGTACACGATTACATTGTATTGTTAAGCAAATCAATAATGGAAGTATTGTATTCAAATTGTCTTCAAATATTTTTTCATTCGAAAGGAAGGGGGTGAAAGACAGTGACCAAAAGAGATTTAATAGAAGTTGTCGCCAAGAAAGCAAATCTTACGAGTAAAGCAGCACGAGATTCTGTTCAGGCATTGTTAAACGCCGTTCGAGATTCTTTAAAACGAGGAGAAAAAGTAGTAATTACTGGATTTGGTACATTCAGTATCAGAAAACGAATGGCACGTCCTGGACGCAATCCTAAAACCGGAGATAGAATCACCATCAGCGCACGAAAAGCGCCTGGATTCACTGCAGGAAAAACGCTCAAGAAAGCAATTCGGTAACAGACGAATGCACATTCTGGTTTTGCAATTGTGCGTATTCGCATTGTAGAATATTCTTAAAGTTGGTTAGTTCCGCATGAATTTACAAAAATTCGAATAGAGAATAGAATAATATTCGTGGATGAAGATTTCTGTTTCCCGCTTATCCAAGTGTAAGTAGTTAGAAATGTTATAATAATACAGAAAGCATGACTATTCGATTAAAAACCGTTTTTTTTCTTTTCCTTGGGTCTACTATTCTCATTTTTTTGTATATAGAACGGGGAATCCTTAGCCCTTTTGTTGTTGCTGCTATCTTTGCCTATATTTTTAATCCGTTGGTTAATTTCTTTACGCATCAGATCAAGCTGCCAAGGATTTTAGGCATTCTTTTTATCTATTCAGTTATTGTTGGAGTAATAGGTATTCTGGGTATTGTTTTGACAAAACAGGTCTTTACAGAGTCTGCTGAGTTAAAAAGATACATACATGTGCTTGTTGATTCTACGAACAAAGAAATAAAATCTTTACCAACATGGATACAACCTACTTTATATGATGCGCTATCATCTTTGAATCAGTCAAAACTTTTTGCTCCTTATTCATTTTTCCCATTTTTCCCAGCAGCTCTGTCTCGGATAGTGAGTATATTGCTGTTTGTATTTTCAGGTTTTTACTTTTTAAAAGAAGGGAGACACCTGTTTGATAAATTACTCCAATTTATCCCTCGAGAATATAAATTTGAAGTAGAAGTTCTAGAACGTAAAATTAATGCTGTCTTAAATGGTTATTTGCGAGGACAGATTCTTATAGTGTTTATAATCTCATTTATGTTATTTGTTGCGTTATCTATTATAGGGGTTCGATTCGCGTTGATTCTGGCGATTTTTTCAGGCTTAGCAGAGATAGTCCCTATTATTGGTCCAATTGTCGCTGCTTCAACTGCCGCATTAGTTATGTACGTTACGCAAACAAATAACTTTAGTATTCCTCCATTGACTGCGTCTTTAGTAGTTATTCTTATTTATTTTGTGGTTCGACAGTTCCAAGATTATTTCTTAACGCCCCATATTATGGGGAGAATAACAAAACTTCATCCACTTGTTATTCTATTTTCTGTCATCGCGGGTGAGCATATTGCGGGAATTTTAGGACTTTTGCTGGCAGTACCTACTGCGGCGGTTATTCGTATTCTTTTAGAATACGGACTTGATAAGGTACATACGCAAAAAGAGTCATCTTCTTGATAAAGTATTAGGTATGTACTTAATATATACCATTCTTACTTATCAGCATGCACGTAAAGGTATATTGATTCTATAGTAAACTAAGTACATACCTAGGAAGAGAGTAAGCCAGATTCTGTTTATCCTTCGAC
>CAZVON010000046.1:2619-5741 GCA_964628435.1 uncultured Gammaproteobacteria bacterium | reverse complement strand
GACTCATTAGACAAAGGATGAGATGGTCTGAAGGACACTCACACAATATTAAGAAAATGTTCTGGAGGTTGTTAGCAGGGCGGTGGGTAGAGCAATCACATATGGTATCTCCTACCACAGATCCCAATAATTTTCAATTTGAAATTAACAATTTGAAATCAATCCCGATTAAATCGGGATCAAATCCTAATGAATTAAATCCTAATGATTTAAATAATTTAAATTTAAAACATTTAAAATTCAATGAAAATTTAAAATTTAAAATTTCAAATTTGAATCCCAAAGAATCGAGAACATGGATACCTAGTCCTTTATCCTTACCTGAAAAGTTAGAATTCCTGTATCTCTCTCCCTACTACCTCCAAGCCTTCTTTTTTATCTTAGGTACCATCTTCTGGTTTCTTGCGGAAGCAGTCTTCAAAGTCAGACTTCCTTTCTGGACTGAGGTATGGGGATGGTCTCTTGTCCTAACCAACCTCTTTGCTCTTCCTCTTATGAATATGATAGGACTGTTTATGGAGGAGGGTGAAGAGCGGGATTATTTAGGTCTTTTTTCATTTGTTGCGCTTTCTTATACATTGGCTCCCTTCCAGGCGTATGCTGCCGTGAGAGGTTTTTTGCGCAAAGAGGAAGGACCATGGTTCAGGACCCCAAAAACAGGAAGAATCACCGATACTTTTACGCCCGGGAAGTTCTATCGGTTTTTCTCAGGCGTCTTTGGTATGCCTACCGGCTCGCCTCGATTCGGCGAAGCGGGCTCGCCTCGCGCCAGCGGCGACGCAAGGCGCGGCGAAGCGGGCTCGCAGGGAAGACCAATGGCCCTCTTTGGTTCAGTAGGCAACGTAGCAAAAAGGGCGGTACTGGAAGATGTAAGATTCCTGCGGACAATGAATAGATTTGCATTTACTACGAACGGAGTCGATGGTTTTCATCTGCCAAAGAGACAGAGATGGCGCTATCTAGGCAAGCTTGTGATTGTGGTTCTTCTTATCGGAGCGGTAACCATTAATTACTTTGCCGTCAAAGTGCCGGTGGCGCTTGCTTTTGGCAGTGATGTCACGTATAGCGCGGACAATCTCACGCTCAATGCTACTCGTACTGGTACTGCAGCAGGTACAAGCGGCAATGCCACACTGACTGTTGCATCTACCACTGGGTTTGCCGCTGGAGACTGGGTGCTTGTTATCCAAATGACTGGTACAGGGAAGGGTGATTTTGAAGAACGAGTGATTCAAACAGTTGATTCAGCAACCCAAGTGACCTTTACTGCTAATAAAACCAACACCTATACCAACGACGGCTCATCCAAAGCCCAGATGATTAAAGCAGAAATCAACAAAACCGTAACAGTTAACAGCGGTATTACCATCTCAACTGGAGCTTGGGACGGAACAACTGGAGGAGTCCTTTATTACATTGCCGATAGTTTTACTGTTAATTCAACAGGGATTGTAGATGTCAATGGAGACGGTTTTAGCGGTGGTGGTGGTGGGACTGCCGGTGCCGGTGACACCAATGTCGGTGGTACAGGAGGTGCCGGTGGTGCCGGAAGTACCGGTAGCGGAGATGGCGGAGGAGGCGGCGGAAGTGTGACAACTGTTGCAGGTGGAGGAAGTTCGGCCACTAATAACTCTGCTGGTGGGGGTGGAGGAGGTGGCAGTGGTGGTGGTGGGGCTGGTGGCAGTTATGGTAGTCAAGCTGCCAACGGCAGTGCCGGACTTATCGGCGGAATCTCCGGCGAGAGTTTAGCCGGAGGTGCAGCTGGCAGTGCAGGCGCGCAAGGATCAACCTATGGCTGTGCTGACTTTACTGATGCGACCGGCTGTCTATTCTTGGGTTCTGGGGGAGGCGGAGGGGGAGGCGGAGGGGGAGGCGGAGATGGTGATGATAATAATGGCGGCGGAGGGAGTATAGGAGTGGCCGGCGGCGCCGGCGGAGGAATCATTTATCTCCACGCAAATAGCCTCACCAATAACGGGACAATCAGGGCGAATGGGGCAGTTGGATCAGACAGTAGCGCGGCAACAGATGGTGTTAGCGGCGGTACGACCAATGGCGGCGGTGGAGGCGGAGGTCGAGGTGCAAGTGGGGGTGGCGGATCAGGCGGCTCTATCTGGTTGAACGTGAACGCAGCAGTTACAACCGGTACAGTAACAGCAACCGGCGGTTCTGCAGGGACTGCTGGCGCTGGTGGGGCGGGTGGAACGTGTGGTACAACTGGAACCAATGATGGCGGAGGAGGCGGAGGCGGTGGATCTGCTGCCAGCAGTGGAGGTTCAGCCAATTGTACGAGTGCCGGTACAGGTACTAGCGGTTCTGGTACTGTAGGTTCAACAGGAGGGGATGGCCGCATCAAATGCGACGATTCAGATGGGACTTGTTCTGGATCTCCAAGTCCTGCTATTGGCAGCGGAGAAGTGGCAACAGCTCCAGTTCCGGAGTATGCAATTTTGGGTGCGCCTCTTGTCTGGTTTATTCCCAAAATTATCGCAAGGCTAAGAAGGAAAAACGTAGTAAAAAAGGAAAAATATGTAGCGACATGAAGAGAGAATTTATTAAAAAAACGTACACTTATTTATTTATCCTTATGGCAGCGAGCTTTCTCTTTTTGCCAGTTGCGACGACATTTGATCATTTTTTAACCCGTTCCATCAATAGCTTTGGCAATAATAGTTTTATCCAGAAATATATTATTCCTCATGAAGCCAAGATTATTGCCGTGGTGCTTGAGCCATTGGGATTCTCTGTCCAACCGATGCCTACAGGTATTTATGTGAATAACGTCCTTGTTACTATCTGGTGGAGTTGTATCGGTTGGCAGTCCTTATTATTAACTATCCTATCATTCTGGCCAGGTTTGAAGTCGCGTGATTTTACGAACGCATCGAAAATTGAGACGCTAATCCTGGGTATATTGGGATTTTTCTTTCTGACTGTTGTCAGGCTGGTAACAGTAGCAGTGGTTGGAGCGTATTTTGGAGCAGGCGTTGCATTGCTCTATCATGACTTATTTGCTGCGACATTACTAACCTTTTTTTGGCTCTTTTTCTTTTGGTGGTTTTCTTACTCTTTCGTCTTGGAAACGAAAGATGCTAATGAAAATTTGTTAGTTGGGAAAAGGT
>CAZVON010000046.1:0-2519 GCA_964628435.1 uncultured Gammaproteobacteria bacterium | reverse complement strand
TCTTTCGTCTTGGAAACGAAAGATGCTAATGAAAATTTGTTAGTTGGGAAAAGGTAAGAGTGCCTGCCCAACACTCCTACCTCATCCCAGCCTACAAACATGGCACATATCCACAATAAAACGAGCGACATTTGACAACCTAATTATCCTTTTTTAGCCTCAGTGATTTTCCTTGACAAAAATAGATATATTTAGTATCAACAGAAATGGCTAATTAGTTTTATCCTGCCTAAAGGACTAATTGCCGATTATCCTAAGAGCATTGCTTTTCGTACCGAATTTATTGTCTGAGTAACGAAAGCGATGCTCTTTTATTGCTAATCTATAAAAGAACTACCGGTACTTGCAAGCCGTAATCTACTAACTTTTTAAACTGCTCTCTTCCTTTTTCCCGCAACTCTTCATGCATGGCTATGGTGAATGCTTTTTTTGTTCTGTTTTTTCTGTCAAAAAGTGAGCGTAGAATCTTTTTCATAGTTTTATTTTTCGAGCGAGCCCCGCTGAGCGGGGAGAGTCGAGAAATGTATGTTCTCAACTACGCTCGAACAATAGATCTTAATAAATGCTAGCATACATTCTCCCGTCTGTCAACCTATAGAAGGAACTGCACCAAATTTTATGTGTCCCAGAGTAGTTTATATAGAAATTATATTGCTATATCAATCTAATTTATTTATAAATAAAAATGTGGATAAAGTGGGGAAGAAAAGAGTAATATTTTATCTAACCCTTAGAATAGGAAAAACAAGTGAACGAATCGGCAGACGGTACTCTGAATGAATGAATGTTTTTATCCATACACCAAGCGATGGAAACAGATGCTTTTTTAATCGAGAGGAGAGCGCCAAGTCATCAGATGTCCGGGTATAAAGGTATTTGTCTATGTTGGCAATTGACCCATAGGCCAGGATTTTCCCAAAGAGATTGGTAAAAAGAAAGGGATACCGGTGCTTTTCAAATCGAAGGAGGTCTTTGGGTAGAAGGCGTATGTTAATAAGCGTACTTTCAAATGCAATCGATATGTCATTAGTCAGTGTTTTTGCAATGCTGGCGCAGTCAGCGGGAAACATGCTTTTACCTATTCGCTTTTTTTGTTCATTGATAAAAAAACACTGGGTTCCAGCAGCAGCTGTTTTTGGGTGCTGCAGAAGGTAGGCAAGCTGAGAGGCGATCCTATGTGGCGAAGCTGTATCTCTCTGGTTTATAAAAGCAATATATCTACCCTTGATTTTCCTAAGACCCCTGTTGAGTGTGATACTTAAGCCGTAATGCTTGACATTGCGGAATATACGAATCCGTTGGTCTTTTTTTTGGAATGACCGCAGAATCTTATACGATTCATCAGTTGAGTGGTCGTCGATGACGATTATTTCAATCTGTTTGTATGTTTGTCTAAGCAGGCTTTTCATGCAGGCAGTCAGAGACTGCCTACCGTTGTAGACGGGAAGAATGATTGAAACGATGGGCTTTTTCTGATTTATCGGCATATTTAGTTATGAGTTATTTGTATTAAGGCCATAGGCCATAGTAGTTAGAAATTAGTAACTAAGGTTTAGCGCCTAGGCCTAAGGTCTACGCATGGGGCAGAGGAAGCACATGAGTGACTATTGTACCATACGATGTCAAGTTAGCTTTCCAAGGCGTCGCCTTGCAGGCACGAAACTCCTGAAGAACAAGCCGGCACCAAGGCCTGCCGGAAGCAGGAGCAAAAGCGCAAGACCACTAGCGCCTGTGGGTGGTGTTTGGGTAAGTTCCTGCGGAGGATACACAATCGACGCCGCCAGTACTTTATTCTCAATACAAAACTGTACATTGTCCTGACTGATATTACCATTGTTGATTGTCCGTGCCTGGTTAATAATACATGTAGTATGGGTTTGTTTTGGAAGCTTTTCTGCCGGTAGCACTTTCATTTGCACAATATGTGTTTTTGATTCTCCCGGCTTGAGTAAGTCAACCGTAAAAGAAAAAGTCTGTGTCTTTTCATCAAATTGCCCGTCACCTGAGACGTAAGTGAGAAGACTTGGAAGTGTATCCTTTACAGTTATGTTTTTTGCTTCCTTTGTGTCTGTATTGGTCAATGTAAGGTGGAATATTACAGCTTGATTGGCTTTGAATTTTGGATCATTGATAGAAAGTGATTCAACAAGGTCTGAAGAGTTGGGATGCTGGATGGTTTTATTGAGAATTACTTTGCCTGTCTGCACGCATGTTGCTCCACCGCCATAAACTGATTGGCAGGATGAAGAAGGTTCCTTCGTGTTGGCAGATAGGACACCCTGTGACACAGATGATGCTGTGCGTGACTGCTGTAAGAGAATTCCTCCGCCGCCAGCGCCAAGAGCCAAAAATAATGCAAGAAGAAGTCCTTTACCACCCATAAATTAAGGAGAGAGTACCATACATTATAGGATTTTGTCAAGGAGCCCAAATATCGAAGTATTGACAAGGAGGGCTGGGTGTGCTTTCATGGAGATAGTGAAGATTATTCTGGTAGTATTTTCTACTTTCTTTGTTTA
>CAZVON010000045.1:0-5900 GCA_964628435.1 uncultured Gammaproteobacteria bacterium | reverse complement strand
TACAATAATATTTTCCAGCGAAATATTAAGCATACCACTATAATCTTGCATGACTTTTACAATAACAGCTGGCGTATAATCCGCTTCGGAAACGTTGAGTACAACTATTTCTAGTTTGCCAGAAAGCAAAAAGAGTGTTTTTGCAAACGCAGCTTCTTCTTCAGTTAATGGAACATCTCGAGCTGGAATCCCGGCACTCAGTGCTTTAAACAGTTTATCGACTGCGTCTTTTTCGGATTGGTTTTGAAACCGTTTCATTTTACTTTGTTGCAATTGCACTGCTGCCAAATCAGCAAGCATTAATTCCATTTCAATTGTTTCGTAATCAGTTTTGGGATCAACCGCACCTTCCCTTAATATCGGAGCTTGCCCTGAGCTTGCCAAAGGGTCGGCAAATGCCCGAACAACATGCGTAATAATTTGCACTTCTCTGATATGAGACAAAAATTTATTGCCAAGTCCTGCTCCCTCTGATGCTCCTTTTACCAAACCCGCAATGTCTACAAATTCCACAGTCGCAGGTTTCAGAGGAGGCAAACTTCCCATCTTTTCCTCCTCTTTCGTAATCTGTGCTAGTTTTTCCAAACGTTGATCCGGCACCGGAACAATACCCACATTTGGTTCAATCGTAGTGAATGGATAATTGCCTACTTGAACAAGTTTACCCTGAGCTTTGCGAAGGGCATTAAAGAGCGTGGACTTTCCCACATTTGGAAGTCCCACAATTCCAATCGCAAGATTCATAGAAAAGATTATATCAGTTTCTTACTTGATTTTGACAATTTCTCCAGACTTTGTGGATCCTATAGGAGAAACTGTGGTGCTAAAAACCTACTAACAAACCCGCTATATCCCCTAATCACATGGCGTAGTGAAGTAAGCGCGATAATCCACCAACCTACTTTCCAAGGATAACAAGTATGTCTGAGTTCGCGGGCAATGCTTCTTCGTCTGGTAAAACCACTATCTCAGCATTTATGAGTTTTGCAAGATTCGAGACGACTTTCTGTTGATTTCCTGCTATATCCACAATGAGCGTTTTTGTGTATGTATTTTTCGCATTTTCTTTAGAAGTAATAACGAAATTACTTATTTTTGTCCTTAATTGCTGCTCGACTTTACTTGTTAGGCCTGTTACGTTTGTACCATTATATAAAGCAATTCGTATCGGCGTAACTGTGCTTGCGCCCGCTACTTGTTCACGTGCTTTCCCGATATCGAGCGGACCGACATTAATAATTTTATCCGCTTGCGGACTGTATAGTATTGCAAGCTTTGCCTTTGCAAAAATTAGCAGCTTATCTCCATTATGGGAGTTCTGAAAAAAAGGTTGATTCTTTAATTTATTAAGATCAGAAACCGTTGCAACAGTCGGTATCTCGTTTTCCGGCAAGAGTATAAGACGTGATACTTTCTTTACCAGATCCTGCACTTCTACCTGTCCAGCAATGGCGGAACTCTTAATAATATCTTGGGCTTTTTGATACTTAATATACAAAATTCCGCTTGTAATAACTGCAACAACAGCAACGCCAATAATAACTTTATTAAGAATGCTATATTCTAGAAACCGCTTATAATTCAATTTATGCTCACCTCCTCCCTTAACTTTTCACATCCGTTTAATTCCAACGGTGCAGATACCCACAATATTCGTTGTGTTTCCCGATATTACCGCGCTTATTCTGTCACCAGAGTGCAAGGTTGTAGGCGAGGCAATAAGTGTTCCTGATACTACTATGTTAGCAGTTCCAGAAAGATCTATTGATGAAGTTAATTGATTGGTCCCCGCTCCAGGTGCCTGGATTCCCGTATCTATGGATATTTGAAGCGTTACGTTTTTAGGGACAGATGCAACGCATTTAACGCCAGCTATTTTGTACGTGTTATCTGCGATAAAAATAGATGAGGTAGTGATTGCAGAAATATTTATAGGAACAGAGAACGTAGTCGGAACAATGGTCCCCGCAACCAAGAGGGCATCCGGATCGGTTACTCCAAATTTAGTTCCGGCAGACATGGTGGCAGTTTCATTGATGTTTACACACGTAGGACAAGAAAGCGTAAGAGATCCACCCAAAGAAACAGACGATCCACCGCTTAACGGACTGGATGTACTTAGAGTAACTGATGAATTCGCAAGATTCGCATTCGTAATCCCCGCAGTACCTGAAAAGTTAGTATTTGTTAAACCGGTAATTGTGTTGCTTACGGCTGAAATTGTTTTATTCGTGAATATATCCGTTGTAGCTTTGCCAACCAATGTATCAGCTGCATCAGGAAGAATCAGTGTCCTAGCAGCAGTTGGCAACCAGCTAAGTATCCCAATGTTTGTTGTCCCAAATGCTAATTGGTTAGAGTTATTAGACAAGGTAAGCCCTGCGAAGGTTGGGCTTGCGCCAGTATTGACGTTTTGGGGGAGAGATAGTGTTATCGTACCACTTGCAGTTGATACTGCTATCTGGTTACTTGTTCCTGTAAGTGATAGGACACCGGTATTAACTAACGTCATCAAACTTCCCAACGACAATGTTCCTCCGCCTGAAAGTCCGTTTCCCATATCAAGTGTTACCGAAGAGTTTGCTAGATTGGCGTTCGTGATTCCTGCCGAACCGGAAAAATTTGAGTTTGTTAAGTTAGAAATTGTGTTGCTTGAGGCTGAAATTGTTTTATTGGATAATGTGTTTGTTGAAGATGGTGTAATATACCCAGCATCATTTATCCATTGGGAAATATTGGCAGAACCAAAATTTGCAACAGTTAATCCGGCAATTGTTGTATTGGTTACGCTTGTTATTCTTCCTTGAGTGTCGGTAGTAAAAACCGAAATCGCAGATGGTGAGCCGTAGGTTCCGGCAGTTCCCGTATCCACCAAGGTCAAACCACCTGTATTGCTAATAGTTGCGTCACCGCTAACCGTCATAAATGTAGGGATTCCTCCTGCGTTCCCCAAAAGTATCTGTCCGCTTGTTGGCGCGCTTGTCGCCTGTGTATTTCCAGTCCCATTACCAAAAAGAATTCCGTTTATTGTCAGCGTTGAAACTCCTGTGCCGCCACTCTCTACAGACAATAATCCAGAAAATGAATTTGCTGCAATTATACCGTTGCCCGTTGCGCTCAGCGATCCTCCGGATCCGATTACCATTGAAGCTGTTGTATTGGTGCCGTTAGTAATATTAGAAAAATCGCTTATAACAACCGAGGCTCCATTGGTACCGTTGGTACCATTCGTGCCATTGATGCCACTCAAACCAGTAGCCCCTTGCAATCCGGGTAGTCCCTGTATGCCATTTATCCCATTCGTGCCATTTGAGCCCGAGTTTCCGACCTGTCCACTTGATCCTATTTGGACGGATGGATTTGTGACAATCTGAACATACTTTTGATCATCAACTACCTTAACTGCTATTAGAGATGCTGCCGCGATAGGTTTTATGATATCTGCTGCTATTGATGTCTGATTTACATCAATACCTGGCCCGATCTCTGCAGCCAGAACGGCTTTTCCTTTACCAGACGAGATGCTAATTTTTTGTTTGGGAATATTAAACCGGTAATAGTACCCGAAAAAATCTGAAGTTTGTAACGGGTAAAAGTAAAACAATACACCAATGATAAAAAAAAGTAATACAAGGAATGAACATACTACGGCGCCAAAAATAGTATATGTTTTGCGTGACGTAATCAGGCTCGAAACAGCGGTAAACACCTCCCGCTGAATCTGCGTAGCCACTTGTGCTGCTTCTTCTGAAACACTTAAACCACGACGCGTTTTTATCTGTGCTATTTCTGTGGTTGAGTAACGATTTTCTTTACCCTCTTCTCTAACTGCATGCAAAACTCCCTGTTTTTCAAGGATGTTTACTTGATCGACAGAAATTCCAAGCAGTTTCGCTGCCTGCAGTGCAGAAATTACCTCCATACGCAATGTTACAAATTTGTAACTTACACTAGTGTAGAATGAACGAAAAACGAAGTCAAGCTATCGGTTATTTCTCGAGCAAATCATGTATTTTCTCCAGCATATCATTAAGTTTCACATCACTTTTTACAAAGTAATACGCGGGTTGTTCTTTCACAACACCGCTGATAATTTTGTCATCAGGTTCCAAGTTGGTAAGCATAATGACTTTCGCTGATTTTCCACTTTCATTTTTTCGAAGCAGAGAAAGCATCGTCATTCCATCCATTACCGGCATTCTAATATCTAAAAGGATCATGTCCGGTTTTTCTTTTTTTGCCCTTTCTAATCCTTCTCTTCCGTCTTTAGCACTAATTACCTCATAGCCTTTAGCAACCAGTTGATCTTGTAAGAGCTTGACATATGCCAGTTCATCCTCAACAATAAGTATTTTCTTCATGTATTAATCACCTCCCATCTTTTTGATTAGTTCTTTGATTGGTAACGAAATTGAGAATGTCGAACCTTTGCCTTCAACACTATCAACAGATATTTTTCCACCCCATTCTTCAATGTAAGACTTTACGACATATAATCCAAGCCCCGACCCTTCAGGATTTTGTGCTATGGCTCTTTCCGATCTATAAAATTTCGTAAATAGTTTTTTTTGGTCATCTGAAGACAATCCAATACCTGTATCTTTTATCGAAATAAGCAGATCGTTACCGTTTTTTTTAAGAGTTATCTCAACCGTACCTTTTGATGGTGTATACTCAAGGGCATTTGCAGTTAAGTTTTCGACTACTTCATGAAACCGCAAAGCATCTATAATAAACCTTGGTATTTTCGTCTCCTGAATCTCCAAACCTAGTTTCACACCCTTTTTTTGAGCAATAGGCTGCATCTCCTTTACAACCTCAGTAATAATTTTTATAGGATCAGCCGATTTTGGAGCATTTTTTACTCGTCCTTGGTCGATACGGGAGACAGATAAGAGTTCTCGCACAAGAGAGAGTACTCGCTCGTTATTCTTTGTTACTTCGGAAAAATACTCGAGAACAGTCTTTGGTGCTTTTGTTAAATAACTATCTTTCTGCAACACCTCAAGATACCACTTTATTATTCCAAGAGGAGTTCGCAGTTGATGCGAAGCAAGAGATACAAATTCGCTCTTTGCGCGGTCGGCATCTATTTCATGGGTAATATCCCGAAATACTTCTATTGCCCCAATTGTTTTACCATTGCTGATAATAGGTCTTACTGTAATTGCTACCGGTAAGAGGGTTTTTTCCTTTCTTTTATAATAATAAAGAAGGCCCGTAGTAGTAGTAGTAGTAGTAGTGCTAGAATTACCGCTTGCGAAAGCCAGATACATAGGCCGTTTTTCTTTCGGTATAGCTTCCTCTTTTTCATCAACCATACTAACTGATTCAATAAACTTCTTGCCTAATAACTCATGCTCCTTGATACCGAGCAATTTACATCCTGCCTGATTAACAATAATCACTTTCCCATCTTTATCTACTCCTACAATTCCATCTCCTATACTCGCTAAAATGGCCTCATCCTTGACTCTTTCTAATTCAATCTTAGAGCGAGCCGCTTCTAAATCTTCCATAACATTTAACATCGCCTTTTTTGTTTCCTCGCGCGATTTATCCGCCTGTTTTAGATCTGCTTGTACTTTTCGCTCCTCAGCTAAAGCCAAACTCAAATTACGAGAATTAATTTCTACTTCCGCCCAAGAAGCAAGTCCTTTCAAAACTTCTTCATCGTCTTCAGAAAATTTCCGTGGCTTTGTATCCTTAATGCAAAAAACACCGACCCGTTGTCCGTCTGCGCTCATCACAGGAACACCTGCATAAAAACGTATGTACGGCGTGCCTGTCACCATAGGGTTATCCGAAAATCGTTTGTCTTCTTTTGTGTCAGGCACAACAAAAACATTATTTGATAGAAGCGCATGTCCACAAAAAGAAATTGCCCGATCCCCTTCCTG
>CAZVON010000044.1:0-6422 GCA_964628435.1 uncultured Gammaproteobacteria bacterium | reverse complement strand
ACATTACTTGCATCAATGAAGTCTAATAATTTGAAGGCCTGGTATAACCCAATGAAAAATGGGATTGAAGCTATGTAACCATAGATAATAAACGGATCTGTATAAATACTGATTAGATCTAGGTTAGCAGCTCTTCCTTCAGTTTGAGGAAACCAAATCAAACCGGCAAGCGCACCAATTGCGATAAGACAAAGGACAAACCTTAAGAATAATGTTGAACCTTTTTTCATAAAAAAACCTAATTTAGGATTAGATAAAAGTATCTTACCACGTTATTTATCGTTTGTCAATATATTATTATCGTTATTCATTAAAATTGAGTGTCTTTAAATGACATGCGTTGTGCAATATCTTTAAGTGGTGCTGTTCCTATAATAATGAAGCTATCATTGGGGTACTAAAAATTCGAAGAAATCTATAGAAAATCGTAGATGCTCCCCCTGACGGATGAAGCTAGAACCTATTTCTTGAGATTTTGAGTAAAGAACTCATGAGAAAAACCACAATTATCACAAATGTATGCTTCTCCACCCCTAGCAAACATCTCAGCGTCCCAGAATATTGCTCTTTTAGAATTTAATCTTACGCCAACTTTATCAAAAGTATCATTTCCACAAACTACACATTTTAAATCTTTATTTTTTACTGTTACTTTTTCTCCCATTTTGGTTAGTATTGCAAATGATTGAATGAATGTCAATCTGAGGCCAAGTTCCAGCTCCGTCTAGTGTACAACATTAGAACCTATTTTATTACAAGTTAAAAATTTTCAAAAACCGAGTATAATATACAAGGTTTCTATATAGCATTAAAATGAAAGCGGCTGTTAACACCAAATATGGTCCTCCTGATGTATTAGAAGTCAAAGAAGTACCCAAGCCAGTACCGAAAGCCCACCAAGTTCTCATAAAAGTGTATGCCACCACTGTAAACCGAACAGATTGTGGTGTTTTAAAAGCCGATCCCTTTATTGTTAGATTTTTCAGCGGACTTATTAAACCAAAAAATACTATTCTCGGTGATGAATTTGCTGGCCGTATTGAAGCAGTTGGGTCAGATGTCTCGTCATTTAAAGTTGGTGATAAGGTGTTTGGATATAGTGACGTTCATTTTGGAGCTCACGCGCAGTATATGATCATGCTAGAGCAAGGCGCACTCGCGACGATGCCAAAGAATATGACCTACAAAGATGTTGCGCCAAGTACCGAAGGCGCGCACTATGCATTAAACTATTTAAGAGCCTTTAAACTAAAGAAGGGGCAAAAAATTCTCATCTATGGTGCAACCGGCGCCATTGGATCAGCAGCAGTCCAGCTATCCAATCATATTGGTGCTGATATAACAGCGGTCTGCAGCACTAAGCATATTCCACTCGTTAAATCGCTCGGAGCAAGGAGGGTTATTGATTATACAAAGGAAGATTTTACAAAGATTCATGATACATTCGACGTGGTATTTGATGCCGTTGGTAAAAGCTCGTTTGGAAAGTGCAAGCCATTATTAAAACCACGCAGTGTGTACGTCTCAACGGATCTTGGTCCTTTTTGGCAAAATCCCCTTCTTGCACTGTTGACTGCAAAGTCAAAGGGTAAAAAAGTACTGTTTCCGATTCCAAAGATCAGTAAAGAAGATATCATTTTTCTCAAGAAGCTTATGGAGAAAGGAAAGTTCAAACCTGTGATTGACAGATACTACTCTTTGAGACAGATCGCTGAGGCGTACCGGTATGTTGATACAGGTCAAAAAATTGGCAATGTAGTCATTACTGTTGCGAAAGAATAACTTCGGCTCTCCCTAGTTGACAAGTTCAAGAACCGAGAAATAGAGTTTGATATTCAACTTTCACAGACTAAATCTATATATGAATTATTGGAATGCCGATGTTTACAAACTATAAAAAGAGAGTATACTTAGGAGGCTATGAGAAGGATTATTAAAACAATCTTCCCGATCTCTTCTCGGAATCAAAATAAACAATCTGAGAGCCAAAAAGTAAGTTACTGGCTTGAGAAGTTGTTTAATCAAGAAAGAGACAGGGAGAAAGGGATTCTAGAAGAGGAAACTAAAACACAAGTCGGCGCTTCCAACCAAATATTTTCTGATACTCATAAAATACAACAAACCACAGAAGAAAAAGGGCTAGAAGAATCTGTTAAAAACCACGCAAGGCACAGAGAAGCGAACAGGCAGTCGGTAGAAGATATGGTTAATGCCTCAAATAGAATCTTACTTAGAATATCTTCTGTATTTCCATGGGATTTATTTCCGACCACTATCGTTGTTGAGGAGACGCGAATAACTATTATTCATCGTCAGTTGTTTTCTTCTCAAGTACATAGTGTTGATATTAAAAATATTGCAAATATTTTTATAGACACAGGTATTTTATTTGCACAACTGACAATCGTCTCCAATACATTTGCAGAGAATCAAATTATCATTGATAGGTTATGGAAAAAAGAAGCCATTCTCATGCGAAGAATTATTGAAGGATTGAGAATGTTTATAAGTCATGACATCGGTACAACAAACTACTCAATAGAAGAATTGATAGGTAAATTAAAAGAACTAAGTACAACAAAAATAGTTCTATAAATTTATTAAGCTCGCTTCTGAAGCGAAACACTGGCCTTTACACGCAACATCTACGAGACACACAAGGATGCACCGCCCTTTAGAAGCGGCTCTACCTGAGGTTTTTTACGAGAGGGTAATGGTCAAAAATAAGGGGATTTTCGTAACTGTTCCAACTCCGATTTTCCCGATGTTACGGAATAATCAGCAGGTTATACTAAAAACGTCTATGCTCCGGCGAGAGGACTCGAACCTCTAACCTCGAAGTTAACAGCTTCTTGCTCTACCATTGAGCTACACCGGAATGTGAAGTTATTTTACCATCAAAATCAACATAAATCTAGCACATAACTGGCAAAATGCATTCGAAGTGTGCTAACATTGGGGAGCTGATAGATTTTGATGTAATTGTCTCATGAGGAGAGATATTTCGACACATACTCCAAGTGAAAAGAGAGTTGGATATTCAAGAGCTGTTGTGATTGATGATAGTAGAATTTATTTTTCTGGTACTACCAGTCAGAATGCACAAGGAGAAGTTGTTGGTTCTGATGTATATTCTCAAACAAAAAATATCCTTAGTAATATAGCTGAGATCCTTGAGTTGGAGAACTTTAGTTTACAAGATACAGTTTTGTTTAGAGCATATCTTGTGGACATGAAACAGTTGGAGGGTTTTGATACAGCTTTTTCAGAACATTTTCAAAACTCAAAGCCTGCATGTACATTAGTTGGAATAGCTCAACTAGTTGATCCTAAAATGTTAATTGAGATTGAGTGTATTGCAGAAAGATCAATAAAATAAATTCTAATATCGTCTAATGCTCGGAGCAATCTTTCGATAAGGCTTGTGTTGCTATGGAAACGGTTAATAGAGATACAGGAATACCTCATGAACAGGTACGAAATTATTTTGTAAAACTTGGCCTACAACTTAAAAACCCACTAAGACTACACAAAGCTGCTGGACTTTGGGATAGAATTCCAAAAAGCAGTCAGGTAGGCCTAAAAGAATGGGGGAATGTTTCTGAACATTGTTTAGTTGAAGCAGCACGGGTTGCTGTTTTTTCTACCTGGCTTGGTTTTTCGCGAGATCTTAGAGAAGATTTAATACATGCAGCAGCTTTGCACGATTATTTTAAAAAACGAGAAAAAGAGATGACAAGACAAGAAGGGAATACTGAAGTAAGTTATGATTCCGCAGAAAGAGAATCTTATCGATTACTCACTGAGGCTGGTTTTAGCCCGCGCGTAATATATCTAACGGATGCAACAGGTACTGTTGAGTCAGTTAGAACTCGTACCCCACAAATATTAAACGAGCAAGAACTATCTGAAGACGACATAGCGTACCTTGTTATGCATTATGTTGATGATTATACAAGAGGGGCTGATTGGGCTATTCCAGTTGAGCAACAACAAGATAGAATGGTTAATGATTTCGATAGACGAATGGATGATCTAGAGAAACGATACCCAGAGCTAAGAGAAGAAGGATTTTTAGAATTACAAAGAGGTATTGGGTACCAAGTGGAACAAAGATTAGCAGATCTAATATCGCAAAGAACAGGATTGAATATAAATCCCAAAAAAATGCCAGAAATGGTTGATGAAGAGATAAGAAAAAAGATTATACAAGCCTCTCCCTAGCTAAAGCTTGTATATTAATTCTAGGACTGGGGAGCAAAGATCTCTAAACTATTGTCTATTTGGGTTATCTCCATAATCTTTCCGAGGACCGCCCTAAAGTACTAAAATACTGAAATATTTTTTAATTCTCAGCTTATTTTCAGCATAATTGGTATAATGCATCCGCAATGCTCTCTATGAGAATACTTGTTGTTGAAGACGAGCATAAAATTGCTCAATCTATTAAAGGGGGACTTGATCAAGAACATTTTGCAGTCGATGTTGCCTACGATGGCGTGGAAGGGTACGATTTTGCATCAAGCGAGGATTATGACCTTATTATTCTTGACCTAATGCTTCCAGGACTTGATGGTATAGCAATTACCAAAAAACTACGCAGCGAAAACATTCATACGCCAATTATTATGCTCACTGCCAAAGGTCAACTTGAAGATAAAATCCACGGACTTAATACGGGGGCCGATGATTACATGACAAAACCATTTGCTTTTGAAGAACTATTAGCACGAATAAGAGCACTTACCAGAAGACCTAAAGAGAACATTGGCACAAGCTTAAACTGTGAAGATTTGACCTTAGATACAATCACCTATCACGTAAAAAGAGATAATAAAAATATTCAGCTTTCAAGTAAAGAGTACGCATTATTGGCATATTTCTTACGACACCCAAATCAAGTTTTAACGAAAGACCAGATCATTAGTCACGTGTGGAATTACGATCCTGATGTTTTACCCAATACGGTTGAAGTTTATATTGGTTATTTAAGAAACAAAATTGACAAGCCATTTCCAAACAAAAAACCTTTGATCAAAACCATTCGAGGGTTTGGTTATAAAATAGGTAGCGATTAGAATTATTGAATTGTTTCATTGTTCTATTGTTGTTTTGTAACAATTATCTATATGTTCACTAAAACACGACTCAAATTAACCGCGTGGTATCTTCTGATTATTATGCTCATAAGCATTTCGTTTAGTGCTGTTGTGTATCACGCCTTAACCTTTGAGTTTAATAGAATTTTACGGATAGAAAAATTGCGAGAAGAAGGAAAGCTCTTTCCACCAAGACCCGGCTTTATTATACCATTTCGGGATGATGTCCCAAGACACGGCATACACATGTCTGCACCAAATCCAGAAGTGATCCAAGAAGCAAAAAACAGATTGCTCTATATATTAGGAATTATTAATGGAGGGATACTCATCTTTTCTGGAACTGCGGGATATTTTCTGGCAGGACGGACGCTTCGGCCAATCAAAGAAATGATCGATGAACAAAATAGATTTATCACCGATGCCTCACACGAGCTTCGGACTCCTCTAACGATCCTTCGTTCAGAACTAGAAGTGGTACTACGTAACAAACAAATAACCGCAAAAGAAGCTCAGGAACTTTTAAACAGCAACCTTGAAGAGGTAAAAAATATACAAATGCTTTCGGATGAACTGCTACAGTTAGCACAATTCCAAAAACCATTACAGACAAGCATGTTTTCTGAACTAAATGTGTTTACTGTAATAGCGTCTGCAACAAAAAAACTTAAACTACTCGCCTTAAAGAAAAAAATCACGATAAAAAACAATGTGGATAAAAACATAAAAATAGTGGGGGAAGAGAAAAGCCTTGTGGAACTATTTACCATACTTATTGATAACGCGATTAAATACAGTTCTTTACCATCAACCATTACGATTCAATCGGAAACTGGAAAAAACCATGTTGAAATTTATGTCATAGATGAAGGAATAGGAATTGATAAAAAAGACTTTCCATATATTTTTGATCGATTTTATCGTGCCAATAAATCGCGAAGCAAACAAAACGTGGCAGGATACGGCCTTGGACTTGCGATTGCTAAAAAAATTGTTGAATTTCATCAAGGAACAATCCAAATAAAAAGTACACCACACAAGGGTTCAACGTTTACGGTCTACCTTCCCACAAAACATTCTTAAGCGTTTTTTCAGTTTTGTTGTGTATGCTTCTTCTTAAGAAGGGAGGTGAAATAATGAAAAATACAATCATGGTAACTGCGCTTGTCGTAACGGTTCTCGGAGTAGCATTGTTAACATCAAATGCTTCTGCCCAAACACCAACAGGTACCCAAGATCCCATGTCTACAATTGTGCAGAAAATCGCTGATAAATTTGGTCTAAAAAAAGAGGATGTGCAAGCGGTTTTTGACCAAGTCCACC
>CAZVON010000043.1:0-6465 GCA_964628435.1 uncultured Gammaproteobacteria bacterium | reverse complement strand
GACATACTTTTTTCTTATACTCCACTCTTTGGTAAAAATCAAGATTTCACGTATAGTAAATTGACAAGCTAGCCCGCCCATGCCATACTATAAGGTATGGTATCATTTGAAAACGGCTGTTTTATTGGTAAAATGCATACTCCTTTGGACAAACCAATCGGAGGAATACCAATGAAAGAATCCTTTTTTCCTCAGTCGCACCATAAGATCTCATCCTTTCCGGTTCACGATAAGACAAGAAATCTGCCACCGCAGTATGTAGTCCCAGATATATCTGGCTTTGTGCTATTTACTGTTGATAATATTTTAACGAGAGAAGATCTTGACGGGTTGCGTAAGAAAGTCAGTTATCTTACAGAAGGTCCCAAAGAAGAATCAAGAAAAGGTCGGCAAAAAAGCTGCGTAGAGAGAAAATGGAGACTATATGGTGTTGCTGGTTCAAGTAAATATCTTGTTGTAGTTTTCCCTCTCGATTATGCCCAATCAGACGAGGCTCTAACTTTAACCGAAAGAGAAAAAGAAATTATTTCTTTGGTTTCGCAAGGACTCACTAGACAAGAAATAGAAAGAAGATTAACATTTGGTACGGTAAACTACCATTTGGACAAGTTATATAAAAAACTTGGTGTTTCTTCAAACGCAGAAGCTGTTGTTGCTGCAATGGAGCATAGATTATTAGAGGTTGATGAAGAAGTACTCAAAACAGTTCCAGTAGAATCATTTGATGGTCTTTTGGATACCCATCGGGAAGTGCTTGACATCTTTGTTGGAAGAAATGATAGAAGAAAACCTGTAAGTTCTGCTAAAGAAATTGCAAGAATGCGTGTATGCGCCGTACAAACAATAAAGAATCTTTTTACAGATATTTACAAGAGAATACCTGTTCGTACTCAAGCCCAGCTTGCGGCTTGGTATTGGATATATTCAACGCAGAGAGAGCCTATCGCAGAGGCGCAAGAAGAATCACTTTGATTGTCCACCAAACCTCAGACATTATCTCAACTGAATGGTATAATGAATAAATGAAAATTGCGCTCGTACACGACTATATCAAAGAATACGGGGGAGCGGAGCGGGTGCTTGAGGCGTTGCATGAATTGTATCCGGATGCGCCTGTTTTTACCACAGTCTATTTATCTTCTTTTTTAGGGCCACACAAAAAGAGGTTTGATAGTTGGGAGATTAGGGAAAGTTGGGTAAAATACCTGCCTTTTAGAGAAAAATTGATAAGTCCCTTACGTCTCTTAAGCCCTTTATTATTCCGCTCATTTGATTTTTCTGCATTTGATGTTGTGATTGTTTCAGCTACTGGTGCCTATACTCCGAATACGATTCAGACCCTTCGACAATCCTTCGACTCATCTCAGGACAAGCGCTCAGGGCATGCAAAGCGACCTTTGCATGTTTGCTACTGCCACACACCGCCACGATACCTCTATGGATACGCAACAGCTAGACAATGGAAGAAGAATATTGTTTTTAGAGTTGTTGGAGAAATTGCCAATCATTTTTTGCGGCTCGTTGATTACCAATCAGCGCAAAATGTTGATTTTTTTATTGCCAATTCGGTGAATGTTCAAAAGCGCATTGAAAAGTTTTATAGAAGAGATTCGGTTGTGATATATCCACCAGTCGAAATCAATTCAGAATTCAGAATTCCCGCTTCGCGAGGCGAGCAGAATTCAGAATCGAAAAAAAAGAGCTACTATCTTGCTGGTGGGCGATTGGCGCGGCCAAAACATATTGACTTCATTGTTCAGGCGTGTCGAGAACTGAATTTGCCGTTAAAGGTGTTTGGTAAAGAGTTCGGAGACTTTCATCTCAAAGCTCAAAGCGCAAATCGCAAAACTACTCGTCTCGCTGGAGATTTGGCCAGCCTCGCAGCTAGGCGGGCGGAGCGGGCATCTCAAAATCCAAAAATCGAGTTTGTTGGGGAAGTGAGTGATGAAGAAAAATTTGAATTGATGAAGAATGCGAAGGCGTATATATTCGCTGCGGAGGATGAGGATTTTGGCATTACGCCAGTTGAGGCAATGGCAGCAGGTACGCCGGTTATCGCATACAGAAGTGGAGGAGTTGTCGAATCCATAGTAGATGGGAGAACGGGAATATTTTTTGACGAGCTCACTATTGACAATTTTTCAAAAGCAGTTAAGCGCTTAAATGATTTAAATCATTTAAGCATGAAAAGAGAATGTGTCAAACGTGCACAAAAGTTTTCCAAAGAACGGTTTAAAACACAAATACAACTTTTCATAAATTCAAAATTCAAAAGTCCCGCTTCGACTCAGCGCCTAGCGTCGACTCTGGTGCGAGGCGAGCAAAAGTCAAAAGTACAATGAAAAATTCAAAAGTTATTATAGGAACTGGAGTTACAACATTTTTCTTTGGTTTTGGGGCAGGGGCATTGCTCAACGTATATTTATTTTGGATTCAATCGCCTTTAGTGCTGGAGTTGCGCTCTTCACTTAATTATACTTCGGCAATTATTGGCGATGGAATTTTACTACCAATTATCAATATGATCGTGGTTGCGTTCTTGTTAACTCATAAAAATCTTATTACCAAACGATTGCTGTATCAAGCACTGCTTCTTGGAGTCCTTATTACTATGTATTTTCATATCAGCCAGGCAGTGAATGGACTGGTCAATTGGGCAATGCCAAAGCCCTGGCAGTGGAATGTTTTAGGTGTCTGGCACGCGATCTATATGTTTTTAGTTTGCAGTTTACTATCTCTTTTTTTATTAACAATCGTTAAATTTGTGCGTATCCATAGATCTATGCCTAAAGAGGCATGGATAGTGAGTGGAGGAGTAATAGTTTTTCTTATTCTACTGCGGATGGATTATATGACTGTTAATATTTCGTCAATAATTCCAAAATTTTAGCAATATGCCTGAGCTACCTGAGGTTGAGACTATTCGGTTAGGGTTACAGAAATATTTGGTCGGGAAGACGATTGTTGATGTTGAGGTAGGGCTTGCGAAGATACTAACAGGTCCTTCGGCTTCGCTCAGGGTGAATTTACAACATATAATAGGTTCAAAGATAGTTAAAATTCAGCGTTTTGGGAAGGGATTGGTGATTGATCTTGATAATGGGTATTCGATCGCGGTGCATATTAAGCTGACCGGACAGCTGATTTATCAGGACTCACACACTAAATTTGCCGCAAAGTTAGCGCTTCAGAAAACCGGAGGACAGCTGCCCAACAAGTTCACCCATGTCATATTTCGCTTAAGCCAAGAAGCGAAGCTTTTTTATAATGACATCAGACAATTTGGGTGGTTGAAAATAGTAAAAACAGACGATATTCAAAAACTGCCATTTTTCAAAGATCTGGGACCCGAACCGTTTAAGGATTTAACTCAGCAATTGTTTAG
This sequence comes from uncultured Gammaproteobacteria bacterium, assembly GCA_964628435.1. Lineage (GTDB taxonomy): Bacteria > Patescibacteriota > Microgenomatia > Levybacterales > UBA12049 > CAZVON01. Next base: position 3,080 of record CAZVON010000043.1, on the reverse strand, counting down.
TTCAATAGTTAGAAAAGGTAATATCCCTATTAAAGTCTTGTTGTTAGATCAAAAAAGAATCGGGGGCATTGGTAATATTTATTCCAACGACGGACTTTTTGATGCCATGATTGATCCACGTAGAAAAGCAAAAGATTTGTCAGAAGAAGAAACTAAAAGACTTTATCATTCGCTATTAAAGGTTTTGAAAAAGGGGCTTGAGACAGGGGGAGCATCAGAAATTAATTTTGTCAATGCATTAGGAGAAGAGGGTGGGTATCAAAAATATTTTTTGGCCTACGGACAGGACGGAAAAAAATGCAAGCGGTGCGGCTCAACTATTAAAAAAATAAAACTCGCCGGTCGCGGAACCTACTTTTGTCCGAAATGTCAAAAATAGATTAGGTAATACCTGCCATTTTTCTCATTTTTCGTGTTGCTGGAAAAGCATTGGCATTAGGATCAAAATTTACAGCTCTTCTTTCTTGTTTTCCAATTATAACCGTGCCATCAGGAATTCTTTCAATAGGAGCAATATGGATTCTTATTCGACCGTCTTCTTCGCGCAGCTATCTCCAAGAGCTATTAAAAGATATGACAAAATGTCTGAGGATTTTAAAAAAGGACGAAATTTTTTTACTGCTAGCAGTGTTGATGAGCTTATGAAGCATTTGAATGAAGATTAATTATCACAAAAACTTCATAAAATCGTATAGGAAACGTATCTCTCCCAATTATTCATTAGACAAAAAATTCAAAGCGAGACTCGAAATGTTTATAAACGATAGCACAAATCCAATTTTACAATATCATTCCCTACAAGGTAAAAAGTCAGTCTATACTCTTCGGTTACTGGAGATATTAGAGTAATTTACGAAAGAGTGCATGATGGAATTTTACTCCATGACATCGGAACGCATAATCAAGTATATTGATCAAAACTAGTGTCTTGTTGTATTTGGAGTGTTGGTGTGATACTATTACCAATTAGTAGCATATTGGTATTCTGTCTTAACCTAATGCTTTTTTTATGCCTTCAGCAGAACTCAACTCTTCGGTCAGACTCAGGATCGAAGACATAATCTTGAGCAGAGTCGAAATGATTTATGGCTAACGGCTATACAGAGAAATATATTCTGTCTGTAGGAGGTTCATTGATTATCCCCAATGGTGGGATTGACACTGAGTTTTTATCTCAGTTTAGCACATTCATCAGAAATCAACTGGCGAATCACAAAAATCGCCAGTTTTTTTTAGTTATTGGCGGCGGAGCAACCGCCAGACATTATCGAGACGCAGGGCGTCAAGTCGTAGGTCATGAATTAACGAACGAAGATTTAGACTGGTTGGGTATTCATGCCACACGCTTGAATGCTCACTTAATGCGTACAATTTTTCAAGATATTGCCCATGCGCATATTATCGAACACTACGAGATTATTCGAAAAGTTACCGAACCAGTCGTTATTGCTTCTGGTTGGAAACCAGGATGGTCAACAGATTTCTGCGCAATGCTTCTTTTGGAAGATTATGGGGCAACAACTATTCTTAACTTAAGTAATATCACCAAAGTTTACGATAAAGATCCTCGTAATAACCACGACGCAAAACCAATTGATACTATTTCCTGGGAAGATTTCCGAAAAATAGTTGGGAACCAGTGGTCTCCTGGTATGAACGCGCCATTTGATCCGATAGCGGCCAAAAAGGCTCAAGAAATTGGCGCACGAGTTGCCGTTCTAAACGGAAAAGACCTTCCAAATGTAGAGAAATATTTACGAGGAGAAAAGTTTGTAGGAACAGTGATTGGGTAATTGTTAAATTGCTCAATTGCTAAAAAGTCAACAATGTAGCAATTGAACAATGTATTTAAAAAGTATTTTTCTCCAAAACTTCAGAAGCTACAAAAAAGCCACATTTGATTTTAATAATGAGACTACTTTTATTGTTGGTCCAAACACCTCGGGGAAAACCAATATTATCGAAGCAATATATCTTTTATCCACAGGGAAAAGTTTTCGCGCAGAAAAAGATGTGCAATTGATTATATTTGGACAAGATATAGCACGAGTGCGAGTATCTGTACTAAGTGTACAAAAAACACCTGAGATAGACGAGATAGAACTAGAAGTAGTTTTGACTACTGGAATTGTGGGAGGAAAAGAAGCACCACTTAAAAAATACTTAGTCAATGGTGTATCAAAGCGAAGATTTGATTTTGCCGGGATGCTTTCTTGTGTGTTGTTTTCACCTATTGATCTTGAAATTATTGTTGGCTCCCCAGGTAAAAGACGGGAATTTTTAGATCATGTTTTAGAACAAGTAGATAGAGAATATAGACACGCGCTTTCTGTATATATTAAGGCATTGCGTCAGCGAAATGCGCTCCTAGAACACGTGCAAGAAGGAAGGAGACGAAATGAGGAATTATTTGAATATTGGGATGAGATTTTAATCACCAATGGTAATTTAGTAACCCAGAAAAGAGAAGCGTTTATAGACTATATCAATACAACAAAAAAAGAAGTATTTGATTGCACTATTTTTTATGACAAAAGTATTGTCTCAAAAGAGCGCTTGCTGCAGTATAAAGACGCGGAAGTGAGAGCAGGGGTAACTCTGGTTGGTCCGCACCGTGATGATTTTATTCTCTATCTTCAAGATACTACTACAAAACATGACATCAAACAATTTGGCTCCCGCGGCCAGCAGCGTTTAGCGGTGTTGCAAATAAAGCTGATACAGATTCAGTTTATGGAACAGGCTGTTGGTTATCGTCCACTGCTACTCTTGGATGATATTTTTTCAGAGCTTGATGAGCAGCATATTGAATTGGTGATGTCTATGCTTGGGCAGCAACAAACAATTTTGACTGGAACCCATAAAGAATTCATTAATCTCAATTCACCAGAGCTTCGTGGTGCGAGTATGATAGAATTAAAGAAACCAAATGGATAAGTTTAATCCTGCTGAGTTAAAAGAATTATATAAGCCACCTCCTATGTCTCACAAAGGGCAGAATGGGAAATTAATGATTATTGGCGGTTCCAAGCTATTTCATTCCGCTTCCCTGTGGTCACTTCAGGTTGCGAGCCGGATTG
>CAZVON010000042.1:0-6526 GCA_964628435.1 uncultured Gammaproteobacteria bacterium | reverse complement strand
ACCGAGCACCCAAATTCGCTGTATGTTTCGATCAGTTGCTTAAACCGAGATTTCGGTTCGGATTTTATAAAATCATCGCTCCAGGTATAAATAAAGGGTTCATTGCCAATAATCTCTGCGACATTTAAAAGTGGCGTGCCATTTCCATAGGGACCTTTTTGCCGCACATACACAAAATTTGCCATTTCCGAAATGCGCTCGACTTCTTGCAAAAGCGGTAATTTTTTAGGGCCGCCCTTTCGAAGATTTTCGATTAACTCCATGCTGGGGCGATCAAAGTGATCTTCGATGGTTCGCTTGTGGTACCCGGTCACAATCACAATATCTTTAATGCCCACGTCAACGAGCTCTTCCACAATATACTGCACAATGGGCTTGTCGACCACTGGCAGCATTTCTTTGGGCATTGCTTTGGTCTGAGGAAGAAACCGTGTGCCAAACCCTGCCGCTGGAATAACCGCCTTACGTATCTTTTTCATATTAAATAATTGGGAATTGGATGATTTATTGATTGGTAATTATTGTAGACCCTTGCTCTTTACATGTCAACAGATATTTGGTACAATAAATAATCTCAAAATTACAATAAAGATTTGAGATATGATGTCACCGCTTACTTTTCTAAAAGAAACACAGGATGAACTCAAGAAAGTAACGTGGCCAGCACAACAAAATGTGATGCGGCTTACCGTAACCGTGTTATTGGTAAGTCTTATCGTTGGACTTTTTATCGGGGGACTAGACTTTATCTTAACAAAAGCAATGGAAATAATAGTAAAGTGAAAACAGCAAATAGCACATTTACCGAGAAAATTTAAAATGTAACGATGGATACACAGCAGACTCAACAAACAGAAGAAAACCAATCAACGCAGACATCTAACAATGCCCGTTGGTATATTGTCCACACGTATTCTGGACACGAAGACAAAGTTGCGAAATCTTTAAAGCAACGCTTAGAATCAATGGGATTTCAAAACAAAATCTTTGACATAATTGTGCCTACGCGAAATACCATCAAAGTATCCGCGGGCAAAAAAGAAAACGTTAAAGAGAAAATATTCCCAGGCTACGTTTTGGTAAAAATGATTTTGGATGACGAGAGCTGGTTGCTGGTTCGAACCACTGCCGGAGTAACTGCTTTTATTGGCGCGGGCAATAAGCCAACGCCAATTTCTGAAAAAGAAGTTGAAGCAATTCAAAAGTTTATGACCATGGAACAACCGTTGTATAAAACGTCGTTTTCGGTTGGCGAGGCAGTTAAAATTATCGATGGTCCATTTACGGATTTTTTGGGTACTATAGATAGTCTTGACGAAGCAAAAGGAAAACTGAAAGTACTGGTTTCAATTTTCGGAAGAGAAACACCGGTTGAATTGGATTTTTTGCAGGTGGCGAAATTATAGGCTACTTAAGGTTGCCTAATGTACTTATGGCAAAGAAGGTTAAAACAATCATAAAACTTAATATTCCAGCAGGATCAGCAACACCAGCACCACCGGTAGGGCCAGCGCTTGGTCAACACGGACTTCCAATCATGGAGTTTGTCAAAGCGTTTAACGACAAAACAGCGCAACAAAAAGGTACTATTATCCCAGCAGTTATTACGGTATACGAAGACAAAACGTTTTCTTTTATAACTAAAAAACCACCGGTTGCTGAGATGATCAAAAAAGCCATGCATAAAGACAAAGGGTCGCAAAAACCAGGTAAAGAACAAGCAGGGAAAATTACTCTTCAACAAGCGCAAGATATTGCCAAAGCAAAAATGGATGACTTAAATACCACCGATGTAGAAATGGCTAGGCGAATCGTCGAAGGAACAGCACGGTCAATGGGAGTAAGCGTTGAATAAATCAACTAATCAACAAATTACAAATTATCCAATCATCTAATTATTAGTTTATTTGTCTATTGGTTGATTGGATAATTAGTTGATTATTCCTGAAAGGAGTTATATGGGTAAAATTAGAGTAAAAGTCATAGGCGACGAGGAACAAGAACAAAAACAAAAAAAAGATGCTCGAAAGAAAAAAGAAGCTAAAAAGGCTGCCGAAGACAAAGCTGTAAAAGGGCAAGAACCTGTAATAGAGGCTGTTGAAAATACAGCAACCCCTTCTCAAGATACCAAGGCAGTAAAAGAAAAAATTAAAGAATCTAAAAAAACCGTTAAAAAAACTGCCACGACTGCACGACAGCGATCTAAACGCTACCAAACAACAAGAGTATTGGTTGATAAAAATAAAAAATATTCATTGTCCCAAGCATTGGAACTACTTCCAAAACTAAAATTATCCACGTTTGACGAAACTGTAGAGCTGCATATTAATACGACAGAGACTGGTTTTTCTGGCACGGTATCGCTGCCGCATGGCAGCGGAAAACCAACCAAAGTAGCAATAGCTAGTGACAGTGTTATTGCAAAAATAGAAAAGGGAGTTATTGATTTTGATGTTTTAATTGCGCCTCCTTCTATGATGCCCAAATTAGCAAAAGTAGCGCGGGTGTTAGGTCCCAAAGGGTTAATGCCAAATCCCAAAAACGGCACGATCTCAGACAAACCCGAAGACGTTGCCAAGAAATTCGAAGGTGGACAGATGAGATTTAAAACCGAAAGTAAAGCGCCGGTCATTCATATGAGTGTTGGGAAACTATCGTTTGGAGACAGAAAGTTATCGGAAAATATCCTAACTGCTGTGAAAGCTGTACAAACATCTCGCATAAAAAAGGCTGTTTTGAAGTCTACGATGAGCCCAGGAATCAAACTCGATTTCTCAACCATTTAAATCTCACATAACCCACTCCAACGGTATAATCGTCAAGCTTAGGAATCTTTTTTAGAGTTGATGCCTAGTGAACGGTTGGGTTTTGAGCCTCCAAAATCAGGCAAGCATACAAAGGCGTCACAAGGTATTCCGAGGTGTCAATACAAATCCACCCCCGGGGTGACTGGATATGACTGGATAGACCTTCTCTTGGACTTAACCCTACTGATTTCAAACCCATTGACAATTAAGGATTCTGGTATAATCTATTGGTATGCCTGCTTTTTCGTTTTTACAAGTTCGAAATCCCAAAGACGATGAAACCGCTATAGAAGCCTCAACTCAAATATTTTCATCGCTACTGCCAACGCATTTTGCCCTGTGGCGGCGAATCTATACAAGTCCTAAAACGTATTCATTTGAAATATACCTCATTAACCAAACCATCTATTATTATGTAGTCGCGCCGCAAGAAAATGAAACATTGGTAACAAGTCTATTGGCATCTTCGTATAACAAATCAAAAATTGTCAAAACTGGCGATCCTCTGGATGTAATTTTAAAAGCAAAATACGTGGAAGTTGGCGAAATGGTACAGTCTTCAAGCTATTATTTGCCCCTTAAAACGTATGCTGATTTTAGCAATGTTGATCCATTGGCTCCTATTATTGGATTTTTAGCCAAACAAGGAAGCGATATTAATATCGGCATTCAGGTTGTCGTAACGGCTTCAAGCTACCATTGGCAAAATAGCATTTTGTATAGCGCGGACCATTATCAAAAAGACGCAACCACTGGCAATTACACATCGCACCCACAAAAATCCATGATGGTAAAAAAATCCTCGTTTCAAGGCGGCAAAGTAAAAATTCGTGTTATTGCATCCTCAAGCACAGTTTCGCCGCTCCCATTTTTACATAATTTAGCAGGAACGTTTGGCAGCTATTCATTGGGTGAAGGCAATCACTTGCGCTTTAAAAAACCGCTTTTTACCAAACAGCGACTCATGAGTAAAATGAGGCGGCGAAAGATTGGGTACTTTGAAGCGCGACACCATATATTTAACTCCCAAGAATTAGCAACGTTGTGGCATTTGCCAACCAAGCCACTTGCTGGTATCAAAAACATTGCCTGGGGTAAAACACTGGGTGGCGAACCACCAGAAAACCTGCCAACTGCATTAAATGTAACCGAAGAAGAGAAAAAAAATATTAATTTTTTTGCTACTACTATTTTTAAAAATCAAGACGCGATTTTTGGCATCAAAAACGCAGACAGGCGAAAACACGTATATATTATTGGGAAAACCGGCGCTGGAAAATCAACCTTGGTTGCCAACATGGCAATTGATGACATCCGAAAAGACCGCGGCATTGGGGTAATCGACCCGCATGGCGATTTATCCGAAACCATTATTAAATACATCCCTAAACGAAGAATCAACGACGTGGTGTATCTGGAGCCATTCGATACCCAACGGCCGTTTTCTTTAAATGTTTTGGAAATTAAAAACGCCCAGCATAAAGATTTAATCGCATCTGGAATTGTGTCTATTTTTAACAAAATTTATGCTGACTCCTGGGGCCCGCGGCTTGAATATATTTTGCGAAACGTTATTTTTACGTTGCTTGAGATTCCCAATGCTACTTTGATTGATGGTTTAACGCTTTTGTCCGACATGAAATATCGCACCAGGGTAGTTCCGAGCATCTCTGACCCTGTTATTCGCAATTTTTGGGAAAAAGAATTTGCCCAAATGACGGATAAACTGCGAACCGAAGCAATCTCGCCAATTCAAAATAAAGTAGGGCAATTCGTGTCGTCTAAAATGGTACGAAACATTATTGGCCATCCCAAATCAACCATTAATTTAGAACAAATTATGAACGAGGGAAAAATCTTAATTTTGAATTTATCCCAAGGCAAATTTGGCGAAGACAACGCAGCGCTTCTGGGCGCTATGATTATTACCCAAATTCAATTGGCTGCCATGAACCGAGCTTTTATGCAAGAAGAAGAAAGGCGAGATTTCTTTTTATATGTTGATGAGTTTCAGAATTTTGCCACGTCTTCGTTTATAAAAATATTATCAGAAGCCAGGAAATACCGCTTGGCATTAACCCTTGCCAATCAGTATTGCGACCAATTAGACCCGCATGTGTTAAAAGCAATTTTTGGCAACGCGGGAACGATTATTTCTTTTGTGATGGGCGCGGCAGACGCGGCGCTTTTAACCAATGAATTCGCGCAAATTTACACTCAAAACGACTTGGTATCGCTTGGTAAATACGAAACAGTCACCAAACTTTCGATCGACAACATGACGTCTTTCCCATTTCCCGCAAAAACACTGCCGTTGCCATCGCTTAAAAACGACAATCACGAAAAAATCATACAACTATCTAAAGAACGGTATGGAAGAAAAATGGAAGAAACTCCAGAACAGCCAAAAGTAAAAATAGAGCAAGCATTTGTTAAACCACCAATGCATAAAAGCCAACAGATTCCTCACTAAATTAGACTTTAGCTAATCGATGTGCTATATTTCGCTTATTAAAGAGTTTCTAGCAAATCTTTAAACGTTTCTATAAACTCTTTTAATAGTTGCACATTAACAAAAGACTCAAATAGAAAATGTGGAAAATACTATCAAAATGCATCAGTGTCTGGAAAAAGACACTGTTCTAGTTTGATATAGTCAATCATTAATTTTCACAGGAGATTTTCACGGTTGACTTATTGGGAATGTGAAGGGAATTGGAGAAAAGCAAGGCGAACATTTTTTATGTTCTATTCTTCCCCACTGCACAAAAAAGTTGTCTGGGACAGCAGAGTTTGGAATTTCAACTATGAATTACAAATTTTGATTCCTTAAAAAATTCCAATTCTGCTGTCCTGGATAACAAACATACGGAGGACACGTGTACGGCTTTTTCATTTCCTTAGTCTGGGTCGTTCCTTGGTCTGTCGCGGCGTACACTGGTTGGTTTGCTATCGTAAACGCAATCTTGGACGCAACTCATCGAGGAAGCGAATACCCGATTGGGCCTGACTGGAAATGGCAAGCAACATGTATTTCGGCTTCGATAAGCATTTCGTGTCTTGGGATGGCGATTATTGCCAGATCAGACGCGCAGTTTATTATAAGCCGTTTTGCTGGCTTTCTTGCCATTGGACTCTTATTGTTCTCGTTTCTTGCGTACATCCTAAGCAAATTACAGTGGGAATTCGGATGGTACCGGACTACCCAAAAACGAGCATTCATCTTCTGCGTGGCTGGCCTTGGATTTTTGCTCGTGAGCATCCTAACCTTCTAGGAGAAAGGAGAACCATCATCGCGACCATCGTGTTTGGCATCGTTGTCCTTTTGGCCGGATTGCTTGTATGGGACACACAGATTGCTCCTGTTGGATGGTTTCTTACCATCTACGGAACAGTCGTTGTGACCGACGGCTGGCTACACTTTGACGAAACCAAAACCCAAAGGAGAACGTGACATGACAACAACGCAAGTTCCGTCCGAAATCGCTGCTCTCATGCTTCTTCTAATCATAGGAGCAGCAGGATACGGAATCGACCTGGCGTTTTTTAACCTACGATTTAGCAAGTCGACTTGGCACGTACTCACGCAACTTTCGGCGACATCTCTCTTCCAAACTCTCTGGCAGTTTTTGCTCGGCGTTGATAAGGAACTCGAAACTATTTCCACTCGCCATACTGGCGCAGCGAATACTCTTGGCTGCTCCATGATTCCCGCCTAT
>CAZVON010000041.1:5012-6762 GCA_964628435.1 uncultured Gammaproteobacteria bacterium | reverse complement strand
CATCTGCCAAACAATCCCTGTCCTTCACTTTTTCCAGAGCTTTCCGGATGATTTGTTTGCGTTTGATTTATAGACGGAGATTGAGTTTGCCTTGCAGCCATAGCTCCAAGGATAAGTAGTCCTGCAATAGCAAAAATAGAAATAATTACGATTCTTTTCGAAAAGAACTTTTTTCCTTTAGGGGATAATGGCGCTGTTTTATTTGCTTCTTGCTTTGAGCTTTTATCCTCTATTGCATCCATCAATAATACTGTATCACATCCTCAAAATTTTTGGCAGTTGTAATGCGAACTCTCAATTTTCCTAGTTTCGCGAACTCTGAACCTTCCATATAATGGAGTAAAGTTGTTTTTGTATATTAATAATCGATGGTTGTCATTCTGGCTTGCCCAGAATCAAAATTAGGAAGATTCTGGAGTCGTTCTGTTTTGCAGAACTCCCCAGAATGACGAAATAACATAACTATTAAAGAAAATTGAGAGTTCGTTTTTTATGGAAAATTCAGACTTCGTGTAACAGTAGTGGCACGCTTGACAATATATCGACAGTTGATATAAGGTGATTTTATGAAAACAAAAAGTACTGATGGGCTGAACTTGCCGTTGGCCTCTTTACAAACTTGGGTAGTTGACTTGAAAACGCAATTCATAGGAGAATCGTGGGCTGGATTTATGCCGTGTTTAATGGTAAAATTGTTTAACGTTCCCCTGTAGCTCAATGGTAGAGCAGGTCCCTGTGGAACATTAACGCAGCTTTCCAAAGTAATTTGGGATGAAAAATCGGGCTAATTCGGGGAAGTCCCGCGAAGTTTTAACGAAGTGGGATAATCCCGAGCTAAATCCCCGCCATGGCGGGGAAAATGTGTAGAGACTATATACCCGACCCCTCGAAGTTTCAACGGAGTGGGGATGAGATAGTCCAAACCTTTTGGTAACAAAAGGAATTTTGTAAGGACAAGGTTTGAGGTTCGAGTCCTCACGGGGGAGCCAGGCACAAATTTAACATACGTCGAAGTGTCTTATTATAACCAAGAATATGAGAGATAAGCTTGTTGGTTTTGACAGCTGCGCAAGTATTTTCCAACCAAATCTACAAAGGAGTTTCGGTACAATACCACCAGTCAATGTAATCTCATGTCCTATAAGTCCCGTGCTTTACTCTTGGATGGGAAGTGTTTCATATACTTCTACTCCAAGCATTGCATTTGGGACTGTTGATAGATGGAGGTCTGACATCAAAGACCCAGTGCCTCTTAACCGCGATCAATGGGTTTTATGGTCGACAGGAACAGCAAATGTAATAAGAGTCAAGGAAACTGACAAGTCAAACATTACTGATCATTGGTCTACATCATTACCATCAGATATCAGGAATGAGTCTCCTGAATGGGTTGGGAAATTTATTGACGAAATGATTAAGAAATAACAAGTTTAATAGACATGAATTAATATATGAAACCTTCCGAGAGAAAACAAAAATTAGTAGAGGAATTAGTCGCTCTATATGAAAAATTGGATGTAAATCGGCTGTATGCTTTTCCCAACCAAAAAGACACTCAACAATGGCTTGCAGATGTAGCTTCTGTTCTAAAAAATCTAGATGAAAGTGATTATCAAGAGCTCGTTAGATTAGGTAAAACTGTTGGTCTTTCTGGTTATCGCGAAGAGAGAAAAAAAGCAGCGAAGGAAATCAATCAATTTTTAGGTCGTAAGGTTGCTGAGTGGCGTAGATACGATTTTAGTAGCCTTGA
>CAZVON010000041.1:0-5002 GCA_964628435.1 uncultured Gammaproteobacteria bacterium | reverse complement strand
GCTGGAAGACCCGGACAACCTGGGGGTGGTGGGACAATATACATAAATGGTCAAGTGGTGAATATTACTGACTCTGCCCGAATAAGTGCTGATAGTGGTAGTAACCACTCAACTCACGGAAATAATAGTCCGATAATTTTAAATCTAGGTAAGATAGAGAATTTAATTTCTCAGCTAGAGACCGAAGTTGAACAAAATTATAATGCTTCCGATAAGGAAGAGGTAAAAACGATCGTCAAAGAGCTAAAGCTTTCAGCAACTGAAGGAAATGAAAGTAAATTTAAGAAGTTGGGAGGAGTTATCCTGACTAGAGGGGCTGAGGTTGCCCAAATAGCTTCCTTAATTATTCAATTATTGGCTCTGAGTTCCGGTGCAAAATAGTTGGAGAGTTTTTTAATTTCCTTCAACCTCGCTTTCAATTCTTCCAAAGTACCCACAAATCTATTATGAATAATGGACTACCAATAGTCAAATATATAGAATTAATGTTGTTAGTTCGAGTTAGAATCCTGACGGGGAAGCAGTATCACACTTAGCCTATATAAGTAATATTTCTTTAATGCTTCAAAAACAGACAGTGATTGAACGTTTTTATTTCCTAAGCCTTAGTTCATTCAACATGCTCAGATTTAGTTTGCTTATGATATGATGATATCATGCCTGATGGTAATTCTTCTGAGCTAAATGTGCCTATCAAAGAAAGCCTTTGGAAAAAAATAAACAGAAAAATTTTACGCAGGCGTCCTGCGGTTCCATCTCAGCCGACTATTGCACCCATCTCTACAGTCATTAAGGAATCAAAACCTACAACAACTCCATCAGGGATCAACCCCGAAAGGGTTCCTAACAAAGCTGAACCTTCTACTCAAGAAGTATTAGAATCTTTACAAGAATGGTGGCAGAGAAACCGCGATCCAAGAAGTCAAGAAGAACTATTTAACCCATACACTAACCCCCCATTTTTTACATCTGATAGCGAATTGCCTCCAGATTTACCCGATCATTCGCATATAACACCATTTCTAAGAGAAAGAGGTCTTATTGGATTTAGTACAGGCAATGAAATGACTTTACCTTTAGATACAAAGACGCTAAAGAAAATATTGCCTCCATATCTAAAAATATCGCCAATTGATATTGATAAATCTCATCGGGTGTTTTTAGTAAATCCCTCAAGTAAATTTCTAGAACTAACAGAATATAGGGATGGAAAGTTTCTGTTCCGTGGAGAATATACAGAAAGCTCACACAATGCTGTAGGTCTCATTGCAAAGCGTTTTGAGGATAGGTTGATGACTACAAGAAAGAGGGGAGATGGATTACATACAACACCAACTCCATCTGTTGCGTCGCGACAATATTCATATTCATATGGAGGAGATGGTAAAGAAAATGGTATTGTATGGATTATAGATAGAAAGGCAATGGATAACCATCCTATCAGTATTAAAAATGGAGGAATTGAAATAGTTTTTCCAGAGATATCTTTGGAGTATCTTAAAGGATGTGTCGTATCTGGAAAAGTGGCAAAAGAACTACAAGGCAAAGTGGAGTTGCCTTCAAATTTCTTGTATACACTACCTTCAGACGTTGATCCAAGAAACTACGACAATCTTGATGAATATCTAATGAACATCATAAAAGCTTTAGAGGCTAATCTCGCGTAAACAGACTTTGTCTAAAATTTTTAGATTCACTGAAGAAATAAGTTCTAATTTCCTCAACCACCCAGAGCCAGATATTTTAGTCTTGTTTTGATATACTCCTTTAATGATAGATTTGATTATCCTTGTAGGAACGGCGGGAAGTGGTAAAACTACAATTGCGAAATATCTTCAGGAAAAATTCAATTATCCCCTAATTAATTATGGAGAATTAAGAAAAAGGAATGGAGACTTTTCTTGGGAAACGTATAGTATAGAAGAAAATAAATCATACGATGAGTTAATTCAAATATTGGAAGATTTATTAAAGCAAGAAAAGAAAAATATAATAGTTGAGGATTTACCTACACCGCAAAGATATTCGGAAATTTTAGATAGATTTAAGGATAGAAATATAAAAATAATAAGATTAATCATCGGCAATGATGAAATTTTGAAACAAAGAGTATTGAATGAAGGAAGGGAATTTAGAGATTTTGAAAAAGCAAAAAGATGGAACGAGAGAATAAGAGCTATGCCGATTTTTAAAAATGAAAAAGTTATAGACAATACAGAGCAATCGCTGGAAGAAACTATAAATCAAGTATTGGAATTTATAAATTAGATCTTCAGGTCGTTATATAGATAATAACCGCAAAAATTCTTTAGGAGTGAGTATTTTTATTCCTTCATATGTCTTAAGGTCGAGTAAATGCCGGTCTCCGCTCACAATAAAATCAGCATTCCCTTCTATGGCAGCATGTAAGAATTTATCATCTTTTGGATCTCTTTCAATAATCACATCTTTTGTAGTAAGCGACTCTAATGTTATATAACTCAACTTTACTAGTTGCCTCATTATTTCTTTCCGTTGTTTTAGATTGCGCTTATGGTATTTAATAATTTTTTCTCTGTTAATAACATCCTCAATTTCAGCTAAGATCGAAGGGGATGTTATTAGAAGAAATTGTTGTGTTGTAAAAGCTTTGTACAGTTGTAATGTAGCAGAAGACTTTTTGGTGATTAACGCACTAATTAAAATGTTGGTATCTAGCACTGCTCGAGTCATGCATGTGTTTTTTTATTTTCAGACCGTACTTCCTTTATGGCTTGATTAATCTCTTTTTGAATTTTTTTAGGATCTGCCTCAGGAATATTGGCTCGTATTGCATCAAGTTTTCGAACTGCTTCGTCCCATTGGGATTTAGTTAATCGTTTTGTAGGATCAAGAAGTTTCTCGTAATCCTCAACACTTAAAAGAACTGCTGCTTTTCGATTATACTTTCTAATCATAACCCTATTTTGACCATACATTACTTTACCAATAAGTTCGGCAAGATTTGATCGAAATTCATCAACGGACACGGAATTATTTATCATATCTGAAATTTATCACAAATTTAACGATTTGTCAAATTTGTACGGTTTTCGATCGGAGTCCGTTATCTTCCCAACGCCTCTAGATGATATAATTAATAAACATGTGGTTTTGGTTGACTGTTGCATCGGCTATTTTGGGCGCAGTAGAATTAATCTTAAGTAAAAAAGCATTGCATAAAGTAAGCGCTGCGGTTTTAACATGGTCTCTTTTTACTTTATCTATTCCCCCTCTTGTTTATTTTGCCATACGAGAGGGAATCCCAACTTTAAATTCACTCTTTTTCATAGGAGTTTTTGGTTCCTCATTGGCTTTTATTTTTTCAAAAATAATCTTTAATAATGCTTTAAAGCAAAATCTAATATCAAAAATACTTCCTCTAACTGCTTTTAGCGGAATTTTTACGTATTTTTTTGGCTTGATATTACTCGCAGAATCTATACGGCCTATACCGGTATTGGGTCTATTGTCAGTTCTTTTCGGATCCTATATCCTAAATGCCGATCAAGCAAGAGAAGATCTCTTGAAACCCTTTAAATTGTTGTTTTTAAAAAAAGAGTCGATATTTTTTTTGTTGGCAATTATGTTAGGAAGTCTAACAGCGATTCTTGATAAATGGGCTTTGAGCAACTCATCTCCAACAAGTCCTGTTTTTACAATTCTTGTTGAGCAAACCATCATGTCTGTCATGCTGGGTATGTATATGATAAGAGTAGAAAGTAAAACATGGGCAGTAGAGCTAAAGAAAAATTTTGGCATTTTATTTTTAAATAGCATCATTTTTCTTCTTGTTGGTCTATTTGTTTTTTATGCTTATGACGATGGCGGTCCGGCTGCTCTGGTTATAGGAGTTAAGAGACTGCAAATATTCTTTGTTCTTTTGATGGGTTATTTATTTTTTAAAGATAAGCCGACAAAACATGTTTGGATTGCAACAGCGATAATGATAATGGGAGTTTTAATGATTAAGTTGGGATAAAAATCTCTTCTCTCCCCCAATCCGAAGTAAGAGGTGAAATTATACGTAATTCAGTTGACATCCAGATATAAAAAGAATATAAATTAATTGTGAAGAGATTAATTATTCTTGGTGTTGTTATTTTAATTCTCATTGGGGGCGTTTTTCTTTTTATTGGAAGCTCTTCTTCCCCATCTTCTACTCAAATGACTGATTCTAGCAATTCGTCTGCCGAAGTTTTATTTTCAAATCCTAAGAAAAGTGCTCATTACGAAAGCAATACTCCTTTACATGGATCAATTCTGGCAGATGCACCGATAAATGTTGTGATTGATTTTAACTTTGATTTAGCCGTCAAATCTATAATAAAGATAGAAAAAGATGGAATAGATTATGGGCTTGGAGAAAGTGTAATTGATGATAACAAACTCTCCATGAGAAGAAGCATGGATTCTAGTTCTCCAGATGGAGTTTATACAGTCATGTATAATGCTTGTTGGCCAGATGGAAGCTGCCATGACGGAAATTTTCAATTTGCAATCGATAGAGTTTCTTCTTCATCATTTGAAGATATGACAGGACAAAAAGAAGTAAATATTACAATGAATCAACTTAGATTTATGCCGATGAACTTAAAAATAAGCAAAGGAACTAAAATTACGTGGGTAAACGATGATGAGTTTGAGCATTATGTAAATACCGATTCGCATCCTGCGCATACTTATTATCCTAACCAAAATTCAAACGTATTAAAGAATGGAGATATATATTCTGTTACTTTCGATACTGAAGGAATTTATCCTTACCATTGCTCTGTTCATGCAGATTCTATGACTGGAAACATACTCGTTGAATAGATTTCCTTCTATCCCAAAAAATTATACCAAAGGCATTCTCGCAATTCAACTATAGGACTATTTATAGAAGTGCTTTATTTTTGGATTGTTAAGACAATAAAATTGAGGACTGTCCCCAAGCCCCTTTATGCCTTATGATATAATCCCAGCTATGGCAGTAAGGAAA
>CAZVON010000040.1:0-6765 GCA_964628435.1 uncultured Gammaproteobacteria bacterium | reverse complement strand
GAAAAAAACATTGCTATTACCCATTTAAAAGGAACGCTTGATTATTTTGTAAAGTCGTATTTTGGAGAAAAGCGAAGCGCCAGGATTCGGCCCTATCATTTTCAGTTTACTGAACCGTCTTTTGAAGTAGATGTATCGTGCGGTGTTTGTAATGGAGTTGGATGTAAATTATGTAAGGCTGGCTGGCTTGAACTTGGAGGTGCTGGGATGGTTCATCCACATGTATTGCGATTTGGTGGTATCGATCCTCAAAAATATACAGGATTTGCGTTTGGTTGGGGAGTTGAACGAGTACTTATGATGAAAGAAGGAATCGAGATTGATGATTTAAGGTTACTCTATTCAAACAAGTTAGAGTTTTTAGAACAGTTTTAATAAAAATGTCACAATCCTATGAATATCAAAATACTTGACTCTTGGTTGCGAGAATACTTAAAAACAAAATCAACGCCCAAACAAATTGCGCGGAATCTCTCCTTAGCCATTGTGTGTATCGAACACGTTGATCGATACAAGAACGACTTTATATACGACATTGAAGTGACTACAAACAGACCTGATCTTGCTTCTGTTGTTGGACTCGCTCAAGAAGCAGCAGCGGTACTTCCACAGTTTGGTATTCAAGCATCATTTATTCCACCCAAGCTGGTTGAACCAAAAGAAAAGCCAACCCAACCTGTACCTTTGGTTATTAAAAACGACAACACACTGGTAAATCGAATTTGTGCGGTAGTGATGAATGTTACCCTTAAACCATCGCCTCAGGATATTCAAGGTCGACTGGAAGCAAGCGGCATGAGAAGTCTTAACAATCTTATCGATATTACTAATTACGTTATGAGAACGATTGGCCATCCCACTCATGTATTCGATTATGACCGAATAGCCAGAGGTACTCTTGTCATCCGTGCTTCAAGAAAAGGAGAATCGATAATTACTCTCAATGGCAAAAAACATATTCTTGCTGGAGGAGACATAATTGCAGAAGATGGGGATGGTACTATTGTAGATTTGCTAGGAGTGATGGGACTAGAAAACAGTGTGACAACTGATTCAACAAAACGAATTCTTTATTTTATTGACAATAATAATTCTACACGAATACGTAATACGTCTATGCATCTGGGTATTCGAACAGAAGCTGCGGTTCTCAATGAAAAAGACATCGATCCAGAATTAGTTTATAATGCGCTTTTGTTTGGGATAGAACTGTATAAAAAAACTGCTCAAGCCAGTATTGCTTCTGATCTTATCGATATTTATCCAAATAAAGTCACCGCGAGGAAAATACAAATAAATGAGGAAAAAATAAACTCAATAATAGGCGTTCCAATTCCATTGCAACAATCTAATGCTATCTTAACCAATCTTGGTTTTAAAACAAAAATAAAAGGAAAAACAATTGATGTAGTTGTTCCAACCAGCCGTACTCAAGATATTAGTCAAGAAGAAGATCTTGTCGAAGAAATTGCCAGACTTTATGGATATCATAACATCCCAAGCGTATTGCCTCCTTTTGTGTCTCCAGTGATCCAACCTCTTGAAAAAAGCGATTTTTTCTGGGAACAGAAAGCAAAAGAGGCTCTTAAGTATTGGGGCTTTACAGAATGTTATACGTACTCATTTGTCTCTGAAGACATGTATGAAGGCCCCGCAGAAGAAGGATTAGCAATCAAAAATCCACTCAACGAAGAAGGAGCATATATGCGCAGGACCTTAATTCCAAGCTTACTCCACGTAATAAAAGAGAACCCTCAAAAAGAAACTGTTCGGATCTTTGAAGTCGCGAATGTATATATCCCTAGTACAAACAACCTCCCAATAGAAACTTTAAGACTTGGGATTGTTATAAAAAAACAGGAAGTTTCTTACTTTGAACTTAAGGGAGTAATCGAACAGTTGTTAACTGACCTTGGTATTAATCAGATTACATTTAAAAAAAGGAGCTCTGGAGGATTAGGAGCTGATGTTTTTATTGGTACAGAATGTATCGGGGAATTGGAAATTTTAGATGATTCTCTGGTGAATGCCGAACTTAATTTTGATGGCATAAAACAACACGCAACGTTAAAGAAAAAATTTAAACCACTCGTTAAATACCCACCAATTATTGAAGATCTTGCGTTTATAATTGACGAAAATATGTTAACCGCTGACATTATTGAAGAAATAAAAAAACAAAGCTCTCTTATAGTCTCTGCATGGCTGCTAGACCAATATAAATTAACAAGAACATTTCATATTGTTTACCAACACCCCGAAAAAAATCTTACCAATGAGCACGTCCGTGAAGTGAGATATAAAATAACAAATACGCTCAAAAAGAAGTTTGATGCCACACTCAAATAGCTTATTTCTCTTTCTTGACTTCTAGATTTTATAGAATACAATTGAGTTTACATGAGTCAACCACAAATCATTACAGATGCTATTTACGGTAAGTTTACTATTGGTGAACCTGTTTTATTAGACCTTATTCAATCACAACCAGTTCAGCGTCTTAAAAAAATTGCGCAATTTGGTATTCCAGACAAATACTATCATTTGAGAAATTATCCGCGGTACGACCATTGTATAGGGGTAATGCTGTTGTTACGATCTCTTAACGCATCGGAAGAAGAACAAATCGCAGGTCTTTTGCATGATGTATCGCATACTGCTTTTTCTCATGTTATAGATTGGGTAGTGGGTGACGGCAAAACAGAAGAGTATCAAAATCAACAGCATACAGATTTTGTTCAAAATTCAGAGCTTAGCAAGATTTTAAAGCGAAATAAGTATGATCCAAAACGCTTGGCAGATTACCATCACTTTACTTTGCTTGAGCAAGACATTCCTCACTTATGTGCTGATAGAGTTGATTACTCGCTGAGAGAATTTCCTCTTTCTGTTGCTAGAATCTGCTACTATAACTTAATTGTTTATAACAAAAAAGTAGTCTTTAAAAATAAAAAATCTGCCCTTTTTTTCGCGCAACATTTCTTAAAAAAACAACACACGCACTGGGGCGGATTTGAAGCAGTCACACGGTATCGATACTTTGCGAACGCACTTCGTCTAGCATTAGACGAACATATTATAGACTTTAATGATTTTTGGCAATACGATGATTACGTTATTCAAAAACTCATTCATTCAAAAAACAACAAAATTAAATCAATTCTACACTTGCTCGAACAACCCTCACTTACTCATTTACCAATAAGCAGTAGCGTTGTCTATAAAAAGTTTCGTTATGTAGATCCTGAATTTCTCGACAACCAAACGGTATATAAGCTTAGTTCTGTTGATTCTTCTTTTAGAAAAGCCCTGGACAAAGCACGAGAGCTTAATGAGCAAGGCATTCATCTTCCCGCGCATTTTTAAAGTTAACTCAAAAAAGAAAGAACAATGTGTCTTAAATCTTTTATTCTGTTATTTAGTTCCTGTAAAAAGGTGGCTCTTTGTACTTTGGCTTCTGATTTTTGCTTTTCAACTGCTGATTTTTTTTGTTCATCCGTATTTGGCGCGCTTGTTTGTTGTTGAATTGTATTTGTTTGAGTATTAACATGCACTTGTGCTTTTCCATCTTCTGATTGCACATGAATATCTTCTGGCTTATCTGATCTGTACGTCTTAACCTGTCCATTTGATTCGATTCGAATTTCTGTACGTACCTGTGAAGAGGAATTATTTTGAGAAGAAGAATGTACATTGCTACGAACTTCTACCCGAGACGAAGAACCTTCATCATTTCCTGATATCTCTACTTTTATTTCTGCGTGTGCTTTTTGACTAAGAAAAAATAATAAAGTAGCCCACAATAAAAAATATGGTGCATATTTCATAGATTATAATTATATAATACTCTCACAAGGACTAGTAAAATACAATTAATAAATACGCAAGAATAATTTCGTCGGTCAAGGGGCAGGAGTACTAGTTGGAGTAATTGAAATTGTTGGGGTTGGAGTCGGGCTATCAGAAATTACCCGATCAGATTTTTGAGTCGGTGCATGGTAGAGTGGATCATCCTTGTGATTTTGATTTATCCAAGCATCAATTCCTTCCTGCCATCTATTTTTTCCATCAGAAGATACAGGATCTTGTTCGGTAAAGACAATAAATTTGCGCGTCTCATATTCGTTTTTGGAGATTTCGCTATCCGATGCAAGCTTGTTGGTGTCTGCCTTTGATACTTTCATATTTCTGTATACTTGACTTGGACCTTGTGGTTCTGTACCTTTTATAAAGTATTCAGAACGGGTTGGTCTTCCCTCAACAGGAGATCCTCCTGCGTATGCATCGATAGTTAAAGCAATAACATTGTCGGGTTTATTAAATTCTTCGTTTGGTCTTTCCTTTAACGCTTCAAGAATGATTCTTCGCCAAATTGGCGCGGCTCCAGTCACCCCTGAGGCAACATTTCCCATCGGAGAATTATCGTTATTGCCAACCCACGTGGCAACTAAAACAGATGGTGTCCATCCAATCGTCCAGTTATCCCTCTTATCATCAGTTGTTCCTGTTTTTACCGCTACACTGCGGCCTGAAATATTTAAGTAGCTATTCTCACCAAACGTCAAGAGACGAGCATTGTTATCCAAAAGCATATGGGAAACAATAAACGCCACCTCTTCACTTAACACCCGTCGTTGGGGTTGATCTTTATTTTCGTAGAGTACTTTTCCCTTTGGATCAGTAACTTTTAAAATTGCTATTGGTTCTATTTTATAGCCACCGTTTGCGAATGTGCAATACGCAGCGGCAAGTTCAACTGGTCGAACCTCTCCACCGCCAAGGGTAATTGCTAATCCAAACCGACGGATATTTTCCGCTGTTGGTTCAAAGGTAGATATTCCCATTCGGTAAGAAGTAGTTAGCATATTTTTAATTCCCGCCTGTGCTAGCATTTTAACAGCAGGAATATTCAGTGAAGAACCAAGCGCGAATCGCATTTGAACTGGTCCATGATGTTTTCCATCGTAGTTTACTGGCACATAATCTTTATCTCCAGGGTTTGGGAATACTGTTTCTGTATCCATAAGAAGTGATGCTGCTGTATAACCTTTTTCAAGCGCTGCAGCATACGTGACTGGTTTTATCGAAGAACCTGGCTGCCTGAGCGCTTGGGTTATTACATTAAATTGTCCATCGAAAGACTCTGAGCTTGCCGAACGGGCTGCTTCTGTCGCAAAAAAATCACGACTTCCAACCATTACTAAAATCTCACCTGTTTTGGGATCCACAGCAATACTCGCGCCATTTCCGACTTTGAGAAACCGTGCTGCCTCAATTTCTTCCGCGACAATTTCCTCTGCCTGCTTTTGCAGCTTGTAATCAAGTGTTGTGGTAACTTGCAATCCTCCTTGTTCTACCATCGACTCGCCAAACTGTCTCACCAATAAATCTTTTACATAGAAGGAGAAATGAGGAGCTTTTATTGACTCGCTTTTTGCCTGAAATTTCATCGCTACAAGCTGCGTGACTGCCGCTTCTTCCTGTTTGGTAGTAATATACCCATCTTCTCGCATTCTTCGAAGTACTGCTTTTGTTCGCTCTACATAAGCTTTTGGCTGCTGACCATATGGCGAATAATAAGATGGACGCTGCGGTAATCCTGCTAAGATCGCTGATTCAACAAGATTAAGATCTTTTGCTTTTTTACCAAAATATCCTTCTGATGCAGCTTCTATTCCAACATTTGTTCCTCCATATGGCGCAACATTTAAATAAAGCTCTAAAATCTGATCCTTTGTGTACCGCTGATCAACCTGAAGTGCCAATATAAACTCTTTAATTTTACGAGTAACAGTACGTTCTGAAGAAAGAAGAGTATTTTTTACTAATTGCTGTGTTATTGTTGAAGCGCCAGTAACACCTTTTAGCAATAACACGTCTCTGAACGCGCGCAAGTATCCCATTACAGAAAAACCTTGGTTTGTGTAAAACTCTTTATCTTCGATGGCGATGGTTGCTTCTTGCGCATATTTTGAAATATCTTTTAACTCTACATACGTTCTATTTTGATCATTAAAAATGTCATATAAAACTATTCCATTTCGATCATAAATTTTTGTAGATTGGGGAAGATAAGTTGAATTCAGTCTTCCTGGCGTGGGAAGATCACGACTATACCAAAGAAAAAGCACAATAACAATAAAAATTGCTGCTACTAAGCCATAAAAAATAAGTTTTGTGAGATTATTCAGGAGAAAAATATTCCCAATGCCACGACGGCGCCTTCGTGATGAGAAATCCATGACTATAGTATACCAAACTTATCAAGGGTATGAAAATATGCTATACTGCCGGTATGGACAGGATTGAAGAATTATTAACAAGAGGTGTTGATTCCATTTACCCCTCGAAAGAGGAGCTTGAAAAAGTGCTGCGCAGTGGCAAAAAACTTAGGCTTTACCAGGGCTTTGATCCAACTGGGACGAAGTTACATGTCGGCCATATGGTCGGACTTGAAAAGCTTGCGCAGTGGCAAGAGTTAGGGCACCATGTAATCTTTCTGATCGGTGATGGAACAGGACAAGCAGGCGATCCATCAGGTAAAACAAAAGCACGTGAGAAATTTCTCACACGAGATGAGCTTCGGAAAAATGCAACAGATTATGTGATGCAGGCAGGAAAGATTGTCAAATTCGATGGACAAAATCCAGTTGAGATTCTTTTTAATGGCGATTGGCTTAATAAATTGACATTGGTTGACATGCTCAATATCGCGGGATATTTTAGTCTTCAACAACTTTCAGAAAGAGATCTTTTTCAAGAAAG
>CAZVON010000039.1:0-6792 GCA_964628435.1 uncultured Gammaproteobacteria bacterium | reverse complement strand
CGTTAATCTGGCTTGACTGGTCATGTATCTTCTGTTACCATTTCTTCATGGATGTTAATAAGATCGCTCACAAGGTAGTTGCCAAAACTACAGAAGACAAAAATCCAGCTGCTGTAGCATTGGGTAGGCTTGGTGGTTTAGTTGGTGGTCATGCACGAGCACAAAAACTCAGCACAAAACGAAAAAAAGAAATTGCAAAGCGAGCTGCGAAAGCTCGATGGTCTAAGTAATAGCTCTTTTATTGTGCTTCTTTCTCGGGAACAAAATACTTAAGACGGTGTATTTGACCTCTATCATTAAACGTAATAAATACATCTTTTTCTCCTAGCAGAAGAGGTACGTAATATCGTGACTCAAGTTTATTATCATTCGGTTCGGGATTTGGGACATTGGAGGTTACTTTAAAAAGCCATGTCTCCACGGGTTTTGTAACCCATTTCTTCGTTATAGGATCAAATTGAAAATGAACAGAAAATGTTTTTGGTTCTTCAATTGTATTCAGTTCATCGCGTTGCCAACCAAATGGATCAAACTTTGGATAGTTTTTTGTAACAGCTAGTGGTTGAGTAACTTGGTTAGTAGTCCGAGGATAATCTATTTTGCGAGCATCTTTTATTTGAGGTAAATCTGCGATAAGTTGTTCTATATTTACCTCTTCAGTATTTACCGATAGTTTTTTTGTCGTTCCATCTTCCATTTTGTATTGAAAAGAGAATTGTCCCTCAATTTCATAATGTGGTATTGTATAGGGAAGTGAGATTCCAATTGGTGTAACTCCAGTGGTATATTTCCAAACTTCAGGATCTTGCATTCCAAGCTGAGTTTCAATATCAAGGTTTGATATCTCGGTTCTGCCTTTTACATTTTCAAATCCAGGAACGGTTTGCATCCAGTTGTTGTTATCTGTTAGGATTTTTTTAATCTCTAATCGTCGACCCTCAACAGAATTCCATGGGAACCTCGTATAGAACCGCTCTTCTACAGTTTGTTCCCATTTGGCGATTTCAGGTCTTTTTCGTCGACCAAGGTAGGAAAGTTCTTCTCCTTGTGAAATCTGATCTCGCATATAAACATACTTTGCAACAACAAGATTCTTTAAATGGGGTAAGGTGGAAACGATATCGTCTACAAATTTTCTGAATCGTGGACCTTCATCAAAGTAAGCTTCAAATGTATCGGCTGCATCTTCATTGGAGTTTGAACTGCTATATTGAGTAATAAATGTAGTAAGATAGTCCTCGCCGTTAATATGCTTCCTTCCGCTACTTCTTGCACTCATAAGTACGTCAACGAATACTCGTGCAAGCATCTGTTCATATTTAAGTTGATGAGATCCATCTGCGATTCTTTCAGGCTCACCAATTCGGGTTTGTTCAGAACTTCTTCCAAAAAGAAACATTTGATGAGCTTCTTCATGAGGGATTGTATATATATAATCCTTTACAGAATATGATGACTGTCCTTCAAGACCTTTTGTATTTGGTGGGCGATGTGCGTCATTGTAATACACACCACTCGATATGCCTTCTTTAATGGACCTGGTTGGCCCTTCATCTTTAGGTCCAAGCACAAGTTGTTGCATTATTGGAAACCCCTTTTCACCCATAAATCTATGGATTCGTGCAAGCATTAATGCGGTATCAGACGGCATAATAACCCACATATACTGGTTTACCTCTATCTGTGGCTTTTTCTCGATGAGTTTTTTTAAATCTTCCACATCTTCTTCAAGCAAATTACGACTTTGTGGATCCTGAGTTCTACGAAGTGCCATCTTGAGTCGAAGATAGTTTATTGCTAAATGAAAATCCGTTCCATAACGCGGCTCATTTATATTAAAGGTATACCCATCTATTTTCAGTCGATAATCCTGGTCAAAAGCAGCATTTGGGGCTTTGCCTTGAGTTGCGTTCCATGCATTTTCAAGAGATATACCATCTTTTAGCAAGTCTTCAGCATCTCTTCGTAGTCTATTTAAAACGGCTTGTTGTGGAATATTAAAGTTATAAATGTCAACTTTTCCTTCACGAGGAATGATGGTGTCTAGAAATTTATTGCCTACTATCGCTGTTCCAGCATATTTATCAAGATAGTTTGTCGTAATTTGGTTTAAAGATTTTTCTTGAGCTTGAATGGTTGTAGATGCAGCTAAATCTGCCTGGGCAGCTTTTGTACTTGCTTCACTGGCTAATGCATGCGCACTAACAGCCGTGGCTTGTGCAGCTCGAGTATCGCTTTGTGCAAGCGTAATATCTGCAACTGCAGTACCCGCAACTTGCGTTAGAAGTGAATCTCTTTCGGCAATCGTTGCCTCTTGTAACTTTACTCTTTCTTTAAGACTAGCAACATAGCTAAGTGCTCTATCTATACCCCAGAGGCCAGTAGCAGAAGCTGCACCAGCTGTAAAAATAAGCACCTCACGTCGTGTCAGAAACGGACCTAGTCCTCGAGATTTTCGTTCATTCATAGAGCTTATAGTATACCAGGTTTTGGATTATTTTACTAGTGACGAGGCTACTTTATTCCCACTCATCCTGTGACGACATCTTCTTCCAGCCAGTATTTCCAGTTCCTGCTTTCTTTCTCTTATACATCTGATTCCTCGTAGCAAAATGAAAGATCAACTCTTTCCCACCATAATATCTTTCCAGGAAGGATTTCAGTAGTCTCCTTAGGTAAATAATAACCATTTTGTTTGGACAAAGTAGATAAATATGGAGGGCATCTATGTCATCAGTTTCCCAATATTCTTCAGCTAAGGTAGCAAATATCTTTTTAATGAAATATTGCAGCATGACTTTTGGAATATATGCATCTAATACAAAGAGAAGACTGTGTGTTATTCCTTCTTTTGTTTTTCTTCTTACATATGCATCAGGTTTAATCTTTTCAAGAAGGATAAATGATGGAAACATAGCTGGAGTAAAGAATTGCCAGGTATTTAAGAGAATAGTCTCTGCATGTTTCCCATAAGTAAGAAAGTGTTCTAAAATGTCTATAAGTGGTAACATTTTGCTTTTTTCTGGAGGAAACAGCATAAGATACCAGTCACTTACAATTTGACATTTTATTTTAAATCCCTTGGAAGCTTTATTATCTCTGGCTATTTTCTTGAGATATTTAGGGGTGTAATAGTCATAAATATCTTTTATATATTTTCTTCCTAAGGGAGATAGATTAAACACTGCTGGCTTTGTTAATATTCCATATATCGGTTTAAAGTCTCTTTCAGTGTATCCTTTGTCTGTTAAATCTTTTAACCATACATTTATTCTCCTATGATCTTTATGATTTAAGAACTCTTGTATTTGTTTACTGTTTAGAAATCTAAATATGTAGATGAGTATTAGTATTGTTTGTTGTTTTTTGGTTATTATTTTTTTAGCCATATGATTAGAGATTTATGCTTATTATTATGTATTTAATTTAAGTTATTTTTTTTGAATTGTTATTTATTACTTAGAGGGCAGGATTAGTGGACAGAAGATTAGATATTATTATTGCCTGGGTCCCCACCCAGTTATATATAAGGGATAATACCACATCAATATTCCAAAGTCCAAAGCTAAATCAGTCCATAAATTGTCCCAGAAGGGTGGGGCAGAAACCTAATCTAACTTACACTACTTTCTTATTATCTGTTACTTGACAATGCTTGAGCGGTCAAGTATTATTATAGTGTGTACACACTAAGTTTAGAGCAGAAGGTAAGGGTTGTATCCTCACTAGTAGAGGGGAATTCAATTAGGGCAACATGTAGGATAACAGGAGTAGCAAAAGGAACTGTTACTAGGCTTTTGGAAAGTGTTGGAAAGGCATGTATGGAATACCAAGACTTGGTACTTAGAGATCTTCCCTGTAAATATATTCAATGTGATGAAATATGGTCGTTTTGTTATGCAAAGGAGAAAAATGTTCCAGAAGAGCTTAAAGGAAAATTTGGGTTCGGTGATGTATGGACATGGGTAGCCATAGATGCTGAGACAAAGTTAGTTCCAAGTTGGTCTGTGGGACTGAGAGACGCTAATTATGCCCAGAGGTTTATGGATGATTTGAAAAGTAGATTAGCGAACAGAGTACAACTGACTACTGATGGACATAAAGTATATCTTTGGGCAGTTGAAAATGCCTTTGGTTCAGAGGTTGATTATGCAATGCTCATTAAAATTTATGGGCCTCAACCGGAACAGGAGAAAAGATACAGCCCAGCAGAGTGTGTTGCTATTGAGAAACAAATTCACCAAGGAAATCCAGATATTATTAAGATTTCAACTAGTTATGTAGAAAGACAGAATTTAACCATGAGGATGAATATGCGAAGGTTTACTAGACTTACTAATGCCTTCTCAAAAAAGATACAGAACTTAGAATATGCAGTAGCACTGCATTTTATGTATTACAACTTCTGTAGGCCACATAAGACCTTGAATCTAAAGAAATCTCTAGGGATAACTCCTGCTATGGCTGCTGGGGTAACCAAGAGAAGATGGACAATAGAAGACATTATTTATTTGACTCAGTCAAATTGACCCACTACCAAATTTTGAAAACCGTATTTGTTGAGGGAATCGGTAGTAATCGACAATCTCTAGAATTTTTCTTAAGGAAATTTTGGAAGAGAAGATGTGTTGTTTAGCGATAGATCGGTTATATACATGGTAAATCTCGTTTGTTGCTAAAACAGTATTTCTTCGTGGCATTCTTCTAGAATACTCAGCAATACCCAGTGTGTCAATAAGAATCCACCCCCGGGGTGACGATGGGTGACGATGACTACGATGACTATGATTCAATTCTATTAGCAAACGCAGTTGGAGAATCGCTAGTAGATATAGTATCTAGTAGACCCAGACAAACCGAAGTTTTTGACCATCAAAAGCATCGCGATTACCAGAGAGAATCAAAAGAACAAGCAGACTTATTTGCGATGATCCAAAGAGCAAAACGACGAGGTGCTAAGACAATTGATCAGATTCATTGGAATATTTTGGCTCGTCAGGAAAAAGTTTTTGGTAATCCATCAGACAGTTGGAGAGTACGGGCAATGATAGAATACATTCTTCGTAACCAGAGTTAAACAACTTAAGCTTGTATTCTCTTTCTGTTTTTGATATTATTAGCATAGCAAACTACATCAGGTTCTCAAAAAAATGTCCTGCGTCAAAAATTGTTTGAGAACCGAGGTTTAAGGACATATGAGAGAAATCACATTAGAAGAATTATTGGAGGCTGGTTGCCATTTTGGACACCAGATTACACGCCAAAACCCCAAAGCGCGGGATTTTATCTTCGAAGCTCGTGACAATATCCATATTATAGACCTTGCGAAAACAAAAGAAGGGTTAGATGAAGCGTCAGCATTTGTTAAAAATGTAGCCTCAAAAAACGGAAGCACTATTATTATTGTTGGTACGAAACGCCAAGCGCAGTCTCTTGTAAAAGAAGAATCAAATCGTGCGCAAAAAGATGGTGTAGATGGGGTTTATTATATTGCTAATCGTTGGATCGGCGGTATCTTAACTAATTTTTCAGAAGTTGCGAAAAATATAGATAAGCTCAAAGATTTAAGAGAAAGACTGCGTGACGAAGAAATCAAATCTCGCTATACCAAAAAAGAAATTGGCCAGTGGGAAAAAGAACGGCAAAAATTAGAAAGTTTGTACGGTGGAATCGTAGAGATGAAACAACTTCCCGATGTGCTATTTATTATCGATACGCATTTAGAAGATATCGCAGTAAAAGAAGCCCTGAGAATGGGAATTCCCACTGTCGGCATTGTTGACACGAATGCAGATCCTTATGTAATTGACCATCCCATTCCTGCAAATGATGACGCAAATGGATCATTGTCGCTGATTATTAAGTATGTAACAGATGCATGGATAGAAGGGAAGAAGAATTCAGAATCTAGAGTTCAAAATCCAGAATTAGCCGAAAAAAAAGAAGTAACGAAGGAAGAAAAAAAAGCAACGAAAAAAAGAGAAAAAAATCAAAAAGAAGAAGTGAAAGGAAATACTGAACAAAAGCCAAAGAAACCAGGAAGAAAGCCTAAAGAAAAAAAATTTCTTAGTCTTAATTCCTAATTCAATGTCCATAACTGATTATATGTTAGTAGATATTCGACTTCTGAAAAAACTTCGGGAAGAAACGCAAGTTTCTTTTGCTGACTGCCGTAAAGCATTGGAAGAGACAAATAACAGCCTTGAAAAAGCAAAAGAATGGCTTCGCAAACATGGTATTCAGAGCGCCGCTAAAAAATCGGAGCGAGTGACATCTCAAGGAATTATAGAAAGTTATATCCATCAAAATGGAAAAATTGGAGTATTGTTAGAGTTGCTCTGTGAAACAGACTTTGTTGCACGAACATACGAATTTAAGAAGTTAGCTCGTGAGGTAGCAATGCAAATTGCCGCAATGAATCCCACAGATGTAGAAAGTCTTTTAAAACAAGAATACATTCGTGATCCCTCCAAAACAATGAGCGATTTAATCAGAGAAGCAATTGCCAAATTGGGAGAAAATACTCTTATAAAACGTTTTCAGCGCTTCGAACTAGGTAAGGAATAATTCCTTGCGTATTCCTACGAAAACTGCAATAATAACTTTTATATGAATGGAGAGAATGCTAAAGAAAAAATGCTAAAAGTTATAGATGTATTGCGGGCAGATCTTGCAACCGTGCGTACTGGTCGGGCGGCACCATCATTGGTTGAAAATATTGTTGTAAATGTATATGGAGGTTCTACTCGGCTTAAAATAATGGAACTTGCAACTATTTCTACATCAGATCCG
>CAZVON010000038.1:0-7193 GCA_964628435.1 uncultured Gammaproteobacteria bacterium | reverse complement strand
GGAAAAGGGTAAAAATGAACGAACCCGATCGGTCAAAAAATGGCGGGACAAAAAAATCCACGATCCACTGTATCCTCTTAACAGTCGTCAAACTGCAATTAGGGATGAACTGGGAATTGGGCGCTTTACTACTTACAGACAATATAGAGAACGATTCCAAATTAGTCGCCAATCAACAAGCAATGATATACAAGGAATGATACATCGGGGTCTCCTATCCCGTGTTCGTAAGGGAAATAAAGTAATGTATATGCGCATTGACCCAGCTCGCTCAGCCCAAGAAAACCAAGTTCCTGTTGCTCAAAAGGTTGCAAAACCAAAATCAAAACAGGAAAAAGCAAAAGACGAACGGATGGTGTTGGTTAGCAATGCCTATGCCAACGGGTACGCCAAAGGCATACTGACCCCTCGAGAAGATATGGTACTTACTGCCCGATATCGAACCCAGGGTACCCGTCCAACACAAGAACAACTTAGAGAGCCTCTTACTCAAGCATCCGGAATGCAAGTTATATCAAGAACAAGAGTGCATCAAATAGAAACACGCGGGCTAGGAAAACTGGCATTAATTCGGGACAGGCAACTTGCTGCTGTTTCCATCGAATCTTTAACAATTTCAAAAACAGCAAAAAAAGCACTCCAAGCTGCGGGAGTAACAGATGTAGGTGGAATTATGAAAATGAACGACCAAGATTTACTCGCGATACGCGGCTTTGGTTCAACAAGTTTATGGGAAGTACAAAACGCCGTCACAGCCATCAGAAACATTCTTCCCCACCCAGACTACGAACCAAAACCTCCTCTACCAACTATGCCTGCTCCACCTCCCGAGGTAACTGATGACAATGACAATACAGAAAACGCGCCCGAAAAACCAGAAGAGAAAGTTGAAGTCCTGCCTTCATTTGTCATGCTTACCGCAGGACTAACACCTTGGCATCGGGAAATAGATATGCTGGGTCTTGGCTCAAGGGCACGCTACGCGTTGGTTCGAGCATTTATTACCGAAATTAGATTACTTGACGCCATGAGCGTTGAAGACGTGCTTAAAGTGAGAGGTTTAGGGGTAAAAGGTCTGCAAGAAATACGAAGAGCAGTAAGTTTATTTAAGAATTATTTACGGGAGTTGCAACAAGACTCCGAAGCCATGCTTATTCTTAATCCCCTGGATGTGGCAATCGAAATGAAAAAAAGAATAGCCCAGACAATCCAAACTCCATCCGACTCTCATGATTCGAATCATTGAAGTATTTGATTTCCCAAGGGACCCTTGCAAACTCCGTAACAATCACTTGACTTAGAAAAACAGATAAGTAATAATCAAAATGACATATATGGTTGATGCCGTAGCTCCTTCGGAGACAAATCGAGCGGAAGTGCCACTTTCTGCTGCATACATATCAGCCCGTGACGCAATAAGAAACTTAGGACAACAATCAACCAATCCTAAACTTAATGCTCTTCTTTCCTGGTTTCCTTCTGAACAGGAACAACGGAGCCTGGAAGAATTTGGGACAAGATTACAAGCAAAGTTTACAGCAGATGCACTAGGACGGGTTGTGGACTGGGATGATCGAACTCAACTCCTGTATGTCCTCAAACGAGAAAAAGATAAGTATGGTGGTGGTTTAGGCTTATCTCAGGAAGATACAAGCAAATTGTACCCTTTCATAAATCGAACTACCCATGCGGTCGAAGGATATACTGATGACCTTATTGATCGTGTACTTAAACGCGATCTTTCAGCCGTAGCATCTCATGTTACGACTGCAGGCGAAGCATTAGGTCTGCATACCAAATTGTTACCAAGATCACACGATCAGGCGAGAATGCGTATTACCTTTGCTGATGGTTCTCCTCAAATAAAAGATCATGTAGATGCAGTTTTGTATTTATCGGACGACGCACCAAGAGATACCGCTGTTGAAGCTGCATCGTACGACCCTAAAACTTATGAGTATAACCTGAGGCTTAAAACACGCGCTTAAACTTCTTCCTCGTACTCTAGTAAACAAACCATAAACCCACCCGGGGGTGGATTGCTATTGACACATTGGGGCACTTTGTAACCTTTCCCCTTTGAACCTTGCCTCAACTTTGGGCTTGTGCTAAACTCATCCTCGTGTTAAACGGAAAAGAACGAATAAAATTACCCAGTAACGATAATCCCATACAGACAGCGTTCTCTTGTGCTCAATTTGCTTTTGAAGCTGGTACTACCCACTTCGCATCGCAAAGAAGGTTAAGAAAGGAAGGAGTTATATGGTATCCTGTTGGATCTATTTTTCTTCCATTTTTTAACACGCTCTCTGGGAAAAGATTTCCCGAAGAACTACATCCATTGATATCGGGGCTGTGGGAATACGCCAGGCAAACAGACGATTTATTCGATGAATCAAAAGTGTTTCCCAACTTGCAAGATACAAAAAGCGCTACTGCTTTTACGCAAAAGGCATTGACAGGAAGAATACACGAGTCGGATCTTCCACAAAATAAAAAAAGAGCGCTTCTAAGAGAACTTGGTGAACTACGAAAGAGAGCATATGACGCGTTTGCAATACAAAAAAGCTGGCAAGGACCTGTTTCTTTCGGTGAAGCATTTGCCTACAGAATGAATTCAAGTATTCTTCTGATGAGAAAAATCGCAGCCATGGGAAATGTCATTGTTGATACCATACCAGGAAAAAGAGCACAAGTCGAAAATGCTTTTGAGGCAATTGGAGTTCCTCTTCAAATAATCGATGACCTACAAGATGTTGAAGAAGATGCTAGGACCGATGGCAATCTTGTCCATGCCGCACTCTATGATCATGGGGAAGGAGATGTTTTTTTTACTACTTTAAGAAATGCTTCAGACGGAACCAATCTATTTCATACTTTGCAAACTTCTGCTCCAGATACCGCTCAATTTTTAACAGAAGAAATAAGAAATGCGATTATACGTATCGAAGAAATCTCACCTCACGTAGCGCGACCAGTACGAATGTGTACGCAAGTATGTTTTGACCGTATGAGCGTATCAAGAGAGAAAAAAGATCTTTTACATAAATTTGCTAATGAAGTCCACCGCAGAACTTCTCCTCCTGTAGTCTAACTCATTCGTCGCATAGCTCACCCTATAGCTCACCCCAGGGGTGAATTTCTATTGACACGTGATCAAGAATCTTATGGCGGAGGCTGGAAACCGCTTACTAAATTACTAAGGGAGATTTCAAAAAGAAAGCGAATAGGTACCTAACGTGCCGTTATATACAAAAACACATCTTGCTAATACATCCCTGCCGATAAGAGCAATTATTGATTGACCACTAACTTTTTGAGCTTGAATATTTACCCCAATCGTTGCCGTAAAGTCTATTTCGAAATTCTGAATTGCCGGAAACCGGAAATGCGCTGGATATATATTTACCTCTTGTTTTCCTCCCGAGTTATGTATTTCTCTTCTCCCTATAGGAGCAACTCCAAGTTGACTAATCACATCATCGTCTACACATGTATTTGTTGCTCCTGTGTCTATCAATGCTAGTCCAGACACTGGAGAAGGTATTTGTTTATTCTCTTTTGTATAAACCTCGACTAGTGGTGTAGGAATGGAAATTTCAACAGATAAAACTGGACCTGCTAATATGAGAGCATTTGGACTTATTTGTTGCCTACCATCTGGGGTGTTTTCGAGGAAAAGTTGATTATAGACTGACATTAATTACTCCTACTGTTAATGCTGGAATATCTACAACTTGATCCTCGTCAACAACCTGCTTAATAAGGAAAGGTTCATTACCAAATTGCCCTACGCCACTTTTATATGCTTCTGCTTCTGTAGTAAATGCTCCGATAAATTTAGTCCCTTTTATTAGAACAAATTGTCCTTTATAGGTTTTTAAATAATCTTTCTTATTTTTGCTATAAAAATTTAGTTCCTTTTTAAGAACGTTTTTTGTAATATCAGACATAATGTATCACCATGTGTATTATCGTACCTTCATATTAGCTTGTCAACCTGGGAATTATGATGAACATATCACCTGGGGGGGCGTGAATTGCTATTGATTGTATTTCTCTTCCTGGCATATTTTGATTTTACCCTCTTACTAAATGTCTATGTCTTTTAGTTGCAACTATTCTCCTCATCAATTCTGGATTTCCTTGTCCACCAGCTTGAATAAAAGCACGATACGTTTGCTGAAACGCACCGATTAGCTCTTTTGCTGCTTCTTTTTGGTCTTCTATCACTTCTCGAATATCATCATTATATGGAAGGCCGATTGGATGCCAAGAGTCAAAAAACGTCATCTCATCCTCTAAGTGAATATCAGCAATAATTTTCTGGCCAACAGCTTCTACTTCAGCACCACTTAGTTGCATAGCATATGGTTCATTTCCCTTGATTTTCCTTCTTGCTTCAGATACTGCTTTCTCATTTTCTGTTGGAAGTTCTGGGAATTTATCAGCAGCTACCCACCATAATTGTTCTGATTCAGGAAATACGATCCGATCAATATTATCTGGCTCAGTTACGTCACCGTTATCTGCAAGATCCATTACTCGATAAGCTGGTCTCATTTGCTCAACTCGTAAGAAGATTGCAAGACGCATTGCAACACTAAATGGTATTTGAAATGGTACTTGGCAATGCCTTTCTACATCCTTTCCGGATAATATATCTTGAACCTCTCTTAATGGGCCTGGTTGGTCTTCAGGCCGGGCCATGATGAGAGCATTATATATCACCTGAACCATAGGTTTCTATAATCTGGCGAGATCATCTGATAAGGTGAATTCCTATTGACACCTAAGGAGTTGCTTCGTAGCCGGCGGTTTTGATAATCTCGATAATCTTTGCCTGATTTATTTTTTCCTCGTCAAACTCCACCTCTGTTTGCTGCTTGGCATAATTGGTATTCGACGACACTACGCCATCCGTATCCTCCAATTCCCCATCTATATTCATGGCACAACTCGTGCAGTGCATGCCTTGTATGTTTAAAACTATCGTTTTAACCATGGTGATTGGTTAGTTTGTTACTTGGTTAATTAATTACTTAGACACTAAAGTTTCGTTCTAACTAACTAATAACCAATAACTAAATAACTCGTATTACGCCGCGGTACATTCCCATACTGCACATGAAAGCAATCTGGGTTGGAGCGTCTGGTGCTTTAAACGAAACTGTTTCGGTTACTCCAGTAGGAATTACTTTTTGAAGATTATAATAAGGAATACTAAATGCTTGTACGCATCCTGAAGCACCGTTATTAACCAACCTAAGCTTTATTTGCTTACCTGCTGGAACAGAAATTATATTTGGTGCATATCCATAGTCACTTAATGTAATTGTTTGTTCTGCGCTTATTGGCCCAGATGATTCTGCCTTGTTTGAGCAAAAAGTAAGGGTGCAATACACCTTTTGCGCAATTGATTCTAATGTAGCTGTACTTCCTGAAAGCGAAACCGCAGCATTGATGTTAAAAATTGCCAAAAGGATAATTGCATAGGCTGCAAACCGCATGAATTTTTGGTGAAGGGCATCGCCAAGCCGAGTAACAAAATATCCAAGAATAAAAAACAACGGTCCGGTTCCCAACACGAATGCAAAAAGTACTGCCGCGCCAAGAATAGGACTTCCCGAAGCAATAGCAAGAGCCATCATTGCCTGCGTTGTGCCACAGGGAATAAAGACCGTTAAAGCGCCAAGAAGTCCCGGAGCAAACAAATCCGAACTTTTTGATTGCTTGCGGACCATTCGGGTTAGAAACTTTGGCGGCTGAATAACAAAGTATCTAAAAATCGGATGAACGTTGAGAATATTCAGCGCAGTACCGATCATAAAGATGCCAACTGCTATTTGCAGTATTACTTGTGTTGTGATTGAAAGTTGGAAAAACGATCCCAGCCACCCCAACAGAAATCCTAAAATCGTGTATGCGACCAGCTTCGCGATAAGAAATGATAAGATCGGCAAGGCATTCCCTGTTTTTATTTTCTCTTTTAACCGCTCTTCTTCTCGCTGCGCAATCGTTGCGGCAAGCAGTCCTCCCTGTACTGCCATGCAGGTAAGCCCTCCGGTCAACAAACCGGTTAAAAAAATCGCGATTAAATTAACATTTTCCATAGTTATATTTTAACTCTTTTGAGCAAGAGGGAATTACTGACTACTGATACCGAACTTAAGGCCATGGCAAAGGAAGCAAAGATTGGGTTAAGGGGTAACCCAAAGAATGGATAGAGCGCTCCCATTGCGACTGGAATAAGAACAATATTATAGCCAAAAGCCCAGAAAAGGTTCAATTTTATTGTTCTCATGGTTTTGCGGGATAATTCGATGGCGGATGCTACTGACCGAAGGTCTTTATTAACCAACGTTATATCTGATGCCTCTATCGCAACATCTGTGCCACCACCCATAGCAATTCCAATATCTGCTGCAGCTAATGCCGGCGCATCATTGATTCCGTCTCCTACCATAGCAACTACTTTACCTTCAGCCTGAATCTTTTTTACTTCTGATTCTTTTTGATCTGGTAAAACTTCGGCGAGAACTCGTTTTATTCCAACCTTCCTAGCTATAGCATTAGCAGTTCTTTGGTTGTCCCCGGTAATCATTGCTACTTCTATATCCATCTTCGCTAAAGCCTCAACTCCTTCCATTGCCGTCTCTTTAACTGTATCCGCTACAGCAATGAATCCTGCTAATTTACCATCTAAGGCCAACATCATTACAGTTTTTCCCTCTTCTTCCAGCTTCGCAAGGCGAGGTCTTTCGAAGCTAAAATCAATTTTTTCTCTCTCCATTAAACGTTTGTTTCCTAATGCCACTT
This sequence comes from uncultured Gammaproteobacteria bacterium, assembly GCA_964628435.1. Classification (GTDB taxonomy): domain Bacteria; phylum Patescibacteriota; class Microgenomatia; order Levybacterales; family UBA12049; genus CAZVON01. The sequence goes on along the minus strand of CAZVON010000038.1, from coordinate 374 downwards.
TTTTCCCATCAACAATCCCCTCTACCCCGTGTCCGGCAATAGCCTTAAACTTTTCGACTGTGCTTAAACCAAGTCCTTTTTCTTCTGCTGCTTTCACAATTGCTTCTGCCAATGAATGCTCTGATCCTTTCTCAACTGAAGCAACAATCCTTAAAACGTCATTCTTCGTCCATTTGGTCATGCTGGCCCCTCGGTCTTGAGCTCGGGGTCGAAAGACTTGTCCAGAATCTCCAACTTCTTTGGAGATTCTGGATGCTTTCTGCAATGCAGAACTTACCAGAATGACGTCTGTAACTGATGGTTTCCCTTTCGTCAGAGTTCCTGTTTTATCAAACACCACCGTGTTCACTTTGTGAGCTATTTCTAAACTCTCC
>CAZVON010000037.1:816-7387 GCA_964628435.1 uncultured Gammaproteobacteria bacterium | reverse complement strand
TCGCGGGATATTTTAGTCTTCAACAACTTTCAGAAAGAGATCTTTTTCAAGAAAGAATGAAAAAAGGAGAATCTGTTAATCTTCGTGAGTTTCTATACCCGCTATTGCAAGCATATGACTCTGTTACCATGAATGTAGATTTAGAAATTGGAGGAACAGATCAGACATTTAATATGCTTTGCGGTCGTACCCTTATGAAGGGTATGCTTAACAAAGAAAAATTTGTTATGACAACAAAGCTGCTTGTTGATTCTGAAGGAAGAAAAATTGGTAAAACAGAAGGAAACGCGATTGCAATTACCGATGCTCCGAACGATTTATTTGGAAAGATCATGTCATTCCCAGACAATGCAATCGTGCAAAGCTTTGAATGCCTAACTAGTATTCCAATGGAAGAAGTAAAACAGACAGAAGAAAAAATGAAAAAAGGAGAGAACCCCATGGTTTATAAAAAGAGACTAGCAATGGAAATTGTCAAACAACTCAATGGCGAAACAGAAGCCCAAGAAGCAGCCAAACATTTTGAAAAAATAGTACAACACAAGCAACTCCCACAAGATATTCCTATATTTACTTTCCCAAGATCATTTTCATCAAGTGCGACTATTACTGATGCATTGGTAGAATCAGGACTTGTACTAAGTCGTTCAGAGGCAAAAAGAATTATCGAACAAGGGGGAATAGCGGTAAATGACACGACGATTACTGATCCAAATGCTTCATTCACACCAGAAGATAACTCAATTCTTAGAGTTGGAAAAAGAAAATTTCTGAGAATTAAGTCTGCCACCTAAAACATGGTGCACTCGTCTCAAAAGTACGCATTACTCAGCGTTTATAATAAAGAAGGCATTGTTCCTTTTGCAAAAACACTTCATAAGTTAGGATTTCTTCTTATTTCAACAGGAGGCACAGCAAAAATACTTTCAGACAATAAACTCCCCGCAGTTCCAATTGAACATATAACAGGAAATCCAGAAAGTTTTGATGGTCGCATGAAATCAATCAGTTTCCAGGTAGGCTCTGGCATTTTATATGATCGAAGCAACACAAAACACCAGAAAGAAGCAAAACAACTCCGTGTGCCACAAATTGATATTGTAGTATGTAACCTTTATCCATTCGAAAAAACAGTTCAGCAAAAGAATGTCACAATTACAGAGGCTGTAGAAAATATTGACGTTGGTGGACCAACAATGATTCGTGCCGCAGCCAAAAATCACAAACATGTTCTTGTCGTTATAGACCCAAGCGACTACCCAGCTATAGAAAAATTACTCACTGAAAATCAACTTACACAAGCAACAAAAAAAGACTTTGCTGCAAAGGCTTTCGCACATGTGTCTTTATACGATTCTCAAATCGCTCGTTACTTACAACGGGAAAACTTACCGCAAGAATTAACACTTCCTGGAAGAAAAAAAATGGATCTTCGGTATGGAGAAAACCCTCACCAACAAGCTGCATTGTACTTAACACCAAATACTTTTTCTGTGTTTAACGCGCTGCAAAAATTGTGGGGTAGAGATTTGTCGTTAACAAATGTTACCGATATTAACGCTGGAGTCGAGACAGTTAAACTCTTTCAAACACCAACGGCAGTGGTAATAAAACACAACAGTCCCTGTGGTATTGCGTTGGGTAAAAAGCCAGCCCAGGCTTTAGCAAGAGCCATTCAATCAGATCCAGAATCGGCTTTTGGAGGAGTAATTGTACTCAATAAACAAATAGACGTTGATTGCGCACACATTATTGCATCATTTAAAGATGATCGTCGCGGCAATATAGATATTATAGCATCCCCGAGCATAACAAAAAAAGCCCTTGATTTTTTAAAAACAGTGAGAAAAAGCACCGGCATTTATACTTTTGGGGAGCTTAAGACCCAACCCGCCAGTGAAACAAGTGGGAAAGCATATAACATAAAATGTGTTGATGGAGGATTTGTACTACAAACTCCTGACATCGACATAGAAAAATCATTCAATGGATGGGCTGTTGTTACGAAGAAAAAACCAACACCTAAACAAATCAGGCAAATGCACATAGCATGGAAATTCATTTCCCGAATTCGCTCAAATGCCATTATTGTGGTAGACAAAGCACTTCCCATGACGCGAGGCATAGGATCAGGACAAACTTCACGAGTTCGATCAACACAAATCGCTTTACAACAAGCAGGGAAATACACCCAAGATGCGATATTGGCAAGTGATAGTTTTTTCCCATTTGATGACAGCGTAAAACTTGCTGCTGAATATGGAATTTCGGCAATAGTTCAACAAGGTGGATCGATCAATGACAAACTTTCTATTGAAGCAGCAAATGCGTTAGGACTTGCAATGGTATTTACCAACAGGCGGGCATTTTGGCACTAAGTATGAAACAAAATCACATTGTCTTAATTGTTGATGGTGCTGGAAGGGGATCTGCGTTAGTTGAGGCATATGGGAAAAGTAAATGTGTAAAAAAAATTATCGCAGTGCCTGGTAATGATTTAATGGTACATAATACAAAGAAAAAAGTATATACATACCCAGACGTAAAAACTACGGATGTCCAAAAGATAGTAGAAATTTGCAAAAAAGAAAAAGTGACATTTGTAGATATCGCGCAAGAAGATGCAATAGAGGCAGGGGTCGGGGACGCAACACATGTACTTAATATCCCAACTATTGGCCCTACAAAATCAGCCGGACAAATTGAGTGGGATAAGGCCTGGTCACGACAGTTTATGCGGAAATACAAAATACCTCATCCAACGTTTTACATATTCAAATCGCAGCAGACAGGCATTGATTTTTTAAAAAAACAAAAACACCAATCGTGGTTTGTAAAGGCATCAGGTCTTGTCGGTGGCAAAGGAGCTCTCCCCGCATCCAGTACTAAGGAAGCAATCAAGAAGATTTTGGAACTTGAAAAATTTGGAAAAGCAGGAAAAGTATATTTACTCGAACAATGGTTGCAAGGCGAGGAATTTTCAGCATTTGCGATTACCGACGGCAAAACAGTACGAATGATAGGATATGCTCAAGACCACAAAAGAATGTATACATTTGACCTTGGAGATAATACCGGAGGAATGGGTTGCAGTACTCCACCTCTTGTAGTAACCAGTTTTGTTAGAAAACAGGCAGAAAAAATAATTGAACAGACACTTCGTGGACTTACGAAAGAAAAAAGAGTATTTAAAGGCATAGTATATCTTGGAGGAATAGTCGCTAAAGAAAACAACACAGATAAAGTGTATGTTATAGAATATAACGCGCGCTGGGGAGATCCGGAAGCTGAGGTATTGATTCCAGGAATAAAAAGTGACTTATTCGAAATAGGAATGGCTGTTGCGAAAGGTACGCTAGAAACGGCAAAAATTATAATCGATAACAAAGCGCGAGTTGCGGTTACTGCTGCGCTAAAACCAGGAGAAAATGCCCAAAAAGTAAAACGAAGGTTATTTGGTTTGGAAAAAGTTTTAAAATTAAACACCATCAAAGTATATGGCACACGGGTTTTCGTCGAAAATAAAAAACATACTGTTTCAGAAGGAAGATTATTCCATATTGTTGGAGAAGGAAAAAACGTTATTGAGGCCCGACGTAGAGCATATGAAGCGTTGTCAATCATATATGTAAAAGGCAACAATCTTCACTACCGAACCGACATCGGATGGAGAGATGTTGAACGACTATATATCGCATCCTAATATCCTTTGTGGTATGATGTAGATATGGACATGTTTCGTAAACACAGTTGGATCTGGAAAATAATCGTTCTTATCTCCGTTATCGCACTCATTGCCACTTCGTTTATTCCGTTGTTTTTTTGATACAATCCTCGTATGAATTTACAGACACCGCTTCATATGGGAAGTAGAGCCCTTAAAATGTATGCTACTCGTTTGCAGAAGCTAGCAATTGTTACCCACGAGGATTTGCTGTACCATTTTCCGTTTCGGTACGAAGACTATTCGTTGATATCAAAAATTGCAGAGGTACAAGAAGGTGAAACAGTTACTATCCAAGGAAGAATAACAAATATTACGAACGAATTCACCAAGAGATTTAAAAAAATTCAAAAAACAGTAATTACAGACGGCAGTGGAGAGATAGAGGTAGTATGGTTTAACCAACCATATTTAACAAAAGTGATTCACAAAAACGATTTTTTTTCTATCTCTGGAAAAGTGACATCGTTTGGACATAAAAAAATTATAGAATCTCCAGAATACGAGTTAATTTCCCCAAATAGTATGGAGCAACACGATAACAGATATCAAACAATCCATACTGCACGGCTGGTACCTGTTTACCCAGAAACCCACGGAGTTTCTTCTAAATGGCTCAGACGTCAAATATTTCAACTGCTTGCACAGTACAAAGAAACCATCAGTGAGTATCTTCCTGACTCAATTATTTCTTCCAATGATTTGATTGAGGCTGCTTCCGCAATTGAACAAATTCATTTTCCAAAATCAATCGAAGAGGCTAAAAATGCAAGATTAAGACTACAATTTGACGAACTTTTTCTCCTTCAGCTTCATGCGCTCAAACGTAAACAGGAATGGAAAAATCACGCAAAAAGCATTACATTGCGTGTACAAGAGTTTAAAGATACTGTTAACGAATTTATACGTCAGTTGCCATTTACTCTTACTACTTCACAACAAAAAGCTTTGGAAGATATTTTTCGCGATGTGTCGTCCCCTCAATCAATGAACAGACTATTAGAAGGCGATGTTGGAAGCGGAAAAACTATAGTTGCTGCAATTTCTATGTATCTAGCATTTCTAAATGGATACCAAGCAGTCATGATGGCGCCAACTGAAATACTCGCGCAACAACACTACAAAACGATTTTCGATCTGCTTTCTCCTATTGGAGTTAAGATACATTTAGCGACCGGAAGTAAAAAATTCCAAATACCAAATTCCAAATACCAAGTAAATACCAATAAACAAAAAAAATGGAAATTTGACATTCTCATTGGTACCCACGCTGTTTTGTCAGAACATGTGCAGTTCGACAAACTTGGTTTCATAGTAATTGACGAACAACAGCGATTTGGGGTAGAGCAAAGAGGAATCATTCGACAAAAAGGCCACAACCCTCATGTTTTAACCATGACAGCAACACCTATTCCACGTACAGTAGCACTTACACTTTATGGAGATTTAGATCTTACTATTCTCACAGAACTGCCAAAAGGGCGAAAGCTCATAAAAACCTGGCTGGTTCCACCATACAAACGAAATGGTGCATATGATTGGATAAAAAGAGAGATTCACACAAACAGATCACAAGCATTCATTATCTGTCCATTTATCGAAGAATCCCTGCCTGCTCGCTTCGCCGCGAGGCGAGCCGTCAGGCAAGGAGACAACGTTAAATCAGTAAAAGCAGCAGTAAAAGAATTTGAATTTTTACAAAAAAATGTTTTCCATAGTTTTCAGCTTGGATTACTCCACGGCAAGCTAAAAACTAAAGAAAAAGACCAGGTACTTAAAGATTTTAAAGAAAAAAAAATTGATATTTTGGTAGCAACTCCTGTCGTAGAGGTTGGCATAGACATTCCAAACGCCACCATTATTGTTATTGAAGCAGCAGAACGATTTGGTCTTTCTCAGTTACATCAAATGCGTGGTCGAGTAGGAAGAGGTAATAAACAATCATATTGTTTGCTCTTTACAGATTCTAAAAATGAGGAAACAATCTCACGGCTTAAAGCGATGGAAACCCTCCATAATGGCGCAGAACTCGCGGAACTTGACCTTAAACTTCGCGGAGCAGGAGATGTTTACGGCACCATGCAACATGGTCGTTTCAAGCTAAAAATTGCGGATTTATCTAACATAGTTCTTATTCATAAGGCGCGCGTAGAAGCACAAAAAATACTCCCACGGCTTTCTGAATTTCCAGCTCTTATCCAAAAACTAGAAGCCACCAAAACTGAAAACATATCTCCTGACTAGCTAAATCCTTTCGTTAAATCCTAACACATCTTCGGGGTGTAAACTTTGGGATGAACCGTAAACACTTGCGAAGAAGGAAAGAATCAAGTACAATAGTGCGTATATGCCGCAAGAGCCAAAAAAGAGACATTCAAGACAACGACAAGGCAAAAGAAGAGCACATATTAAGCTTTTTTTGCCTAAAACAATTTTATGCACAAATTGCAAAAATGTAACTCTTCCCCACATGGTATGTTCTTCTTGTGGCTACTACGACGGGCGACAAATACTAACACTGAAGAAAGAAAAATAAAGTGTAAAAAAGATTCTCAGGGGATATTTATGAAGACTCCTCTTGATCCACGACATAAAAAGAGACAAATGCTCATTGAAGAACTTTTTAAAATTCAATTCCACCACCAACCAATTAGTAACGATGCCAAACAGATTATTACTTATTTTAAAGTTATTGATCAAGAAATTGAAAAAGCCGCACCTGAGTTTCCAATTGCTAAAATCAACAGGATTGATCTTGCTATTTTAAGACTCGCGGTATACGAGCTCACTATTATTAAAAAAGAACCGCCAAAAGTTATTATCGATGAAGCAATAGAACTTGCAAAA
>CAZVON010000037.1:0-806 GCA_964628435.1 uncultured Gammaproteobacteria bacterium | reverse complement strand
CTGATAGTATATGAAACAACTACCAAAGTTTAATAATCAAAAATTATTTGAATTAGCATTTATTCATCGTTCGTATTTAAACGAAACGAAAGACAAAATCGAAAGTAACGAGCGACTTGAATTTTTAGGAGACAGTATTCTTTCCTTCGTCGTATCGCAATACTTATATAAAACCTTCCCAGAGTTTAAAGAAGGTACTCTTACTAATCTTCGGTCTCTTTTAGTCAATACAAAAAGTCTTGCAGCCCTTGCCAAAGACCTTGATTTTGGGGTTTTTCTCAAGCTCTCAAAAGGAGAAGAAGAATCACGGGGGCGGGAAAATGAATCTCTTTTGGCAAATTGTTTTGAATCGTTTATTGGAGCACTTTTTTTATATCAGGGATTACCGGCAGTGCAAGCGTTCTTAGGCGATGTTTTATTACCGCTCGCACAGCCTCTGATTAAAAAACGGACGCTCAAAGACCCTAAAAGTCTTTTGCAGGAACAACTCCAAGCATTTAAACAAAAATCACCCGTGTATAAAGTTATCGAAGAAGAGGGCCCGCCCCATGCTAAGATATTTACCATTGGCGTGTACGGCGAGAACGACGTTCTGCTTGGAACAGGGATAGGAAAGTCAAAACAGGAAGCAGAAGAGAATGCCGCCAAACAAGCACTTGAACACCTTTCGGATGGATCTCTTGTAAGAAAAGACAAATAATGGTAAAATAAAAAAACGTATGTCTTTAGTGATTCGATTAGCACGCATGGGAAAGAAGGGCGAAAGAAGATTTCGTCTTGTTGTTGCGGAAAAACGAAGTAGACGT
>CAZVON010000036.1:0-7478 GCA_964628435.1 uncultured Gammaproteobacteria bacterium | reverse complement strand
ATTCGCGCGGTCAAAGACGAAGATTACGGCCGCTATGGATTTGCGGGTGGAAAAACGATCAGAGATGGGTTAATCGATGTTGAAACCATTATTGAAAAACCTGGCAAACAAAACGCTCCGTCTGATTTAGCAAATGTGAGTGGCTTTTTATTTACCCCAGATATTTTTGATTACTTAGACAAAGCTCTTGAGAATTTAAAAGAAGATGATGAACTATATTATAACGACGCGCTCAAACTCATGCTTGAGGACGGCAAGAAAGTGCTCGCGTGCGAAATAAAAGGTGGAAAGTATTATGACACAGGTAACAAGCTTGAATATCTAAAAACAGTAGTTGATTTCGCGCTTCATCACAAAGATGTAAATGGAGCTTTCCGCGACTACCTCAAAGGACTGGAATTATAATATTTGAGTTGTTTCACAAATTCACGTATAGTAGAATAATGAAAAAGTGGTATGTGATTATCCTATTTTTGATGTCTTGTGGACTCTTTTTTTTCTTCGTTTTTTTCTCCTATTTAGTCCACAAAGATATTTTTTTGCAACTTGATTTTGATGCGACTGTGCGGCTGCAAGACAATATACCTACACGTTTTGATCGGCTCTTTTCGTGGCTAAGTTTAATTGGGGGTTTTGAGATAACAGGTATATTTATTGTCTGTATACTTATAGTACTCAGAAAAATCAGGGGAGCTTTTGTTGTCTTTTTATTTGGATTGTTTCACTTTATCGAATTGTATGGAAAAACCTTTGTAAAACAATGGCCACCACCAGAATTTATGTTGCGTACCGAACGTATTGGTGATTTTCCGCAGTTTCATGTACGAGCTGATTTTTCGTACCCATCTGGTCATGCTGGTCGGGCGATTTTTATAACGGCATTTTTGCTTTTGGTAATCTTTTTTTCAAAAAAACTGCCAATACCAATTAAATATATGCTGTATACATGGATTGTGAGTTATGATGTGCTGATGTTATTAAGCCGCGTGTATTTGGGCGAACATTGGTTAACCGATGTGTTTGGTGGAGGACTGCTTGGCTCTGCGTTTGGCATAATAGGCGGGTTAGTGTATTTGTTGTAAACAAAAAAAATGGGCGCCTGCCATCCGCTAAATTGCGGAGGCAAGGCGCCCTTGCGTTTGATAAGATCGAAACCCTAGTACGGGTACGGGCCTTGCCACCGCAAAGTGGCGCAGCGATACTCTTGGTTACTGCTCTCTGCTGTAGCAACCCAAAGCTCACCGCCCCAATTGGTTTGGCCGATTGATTTCCCGTATGAGTTGAAGTCCCACATTGGTAGGAGTTCCCACGTACGTCCCCTGTTGTACGACAAGACCATATGCTGGCCTGTCGTATTCTCGACCAGGGTATGCACCCGGTAGTACGAGACGACCAGCCGAAAGGTCGGTCCGGTCGTACAAGCAGATGGGTACCAGTATGAGCTTACGAAATTGCGCCCGCTGCCAGCGATGCCAAGCTGATGGGTAAGCAGCCTGTATTGCGCGCCTGGTTCGGCATCGTAGACCTCCGGATCCATCCGGTTAAAACCAATGCTTCTTGTGGTTGTGCGGATAACGCTTCCAGCATAATGTGTAGTCTCCATAATGGAGATGCTTGGAATGGCGTTTGCTGTCCAGTAGGAGATCTTCTTACCAGCCCATTGGTATTGGCCGTCTTGGCCCCAGGACATCTCATACGAGAAGACCGAGGGGCCGCCGCCTTTGATTTGGACCTTGCCGTTTGGCTCCGCAGCCAAGGCGGGGAAGACCGACGAACCGATCAGGAAAACAGCTGCGATGATTGCCTTGAAAAGCCGCACTTAATTCTCCTTCTGGGCATTGCCCAGCAAATTTGTGCTCGCGTTGCGAGCAACTCTGTGGGTACCCAATAGATACCCACGGTGCTGCCCGCAATTTTATAGGGTTTCGTAATCTATCAATGTGTGAATAACTTTGCTCCTTCAAAAAAACACTTTTTAGCTGCAAATGTGCCAGAAAGGGGTTTTGAAGGTATGGAAGCAGTATAGCATATACTGGGCGATTTGTCAAGACTATAGGTTATTTATATATCCTTCGATCGGAGGAATGTATCATATCATACTTCCCCAAGCCTACTTAAAGATGGAGTCTTTTTATAAGCCTATAACCAGTACGCGATAGATCTGGTACAAGGTTCTATACGGATGAGATTATAGTATAAAAATTGGAGAATGTCAATCTAAGAAGCTTGAATTATCCGTAATTTTATACCATAACCCGTGAGTACGTACTTGACAAACCTATAGTGGTGTGATATAGTCAAAACTTGTTTAGTTATCGGGATTCTGCTCTTGGGTATGGAAGGGCAGGACCATACCCAGAGTAGAATTTCGCTGACTAGGCGTTAGCGGACATGCTTATGTTCCCCTTTTAGCATACCAGTCTAGGCACAAAAGCAGCCTAAGCTTGGAAAGCAACAAGGGGATGTTCTTTGAAAAAGACAATCCAGTTTTAGTCTAATGGGTAGCAATAAGGGTATGTGGAGTATCTTTATTGCTGCCCATTGGGCAGACATTAAAGGAGGGTGCACTACACTATGTCCCAGTACCGCTGCTTCGTGGAAGCAGAAGCTGTCGGGGTTTCTCACATGATCGGCCATTTTGTCTTCGTACTCACTGCAGAGGAGCTCGAAGAGCCGATCGCAGGTATTGAAGCCGATCTCGCCGCTATTTTGCTGATTCTCGAAAAGGCGGAGGAAGACATCGCATCAGGCCTCATCAGTCTCTTTGGAGAAGAGGAGGACGAAGCGGCACCATAGACAAATCCTTGCAAGGGAGGCAGCCCTCGTATGGTTGCCTCCATCCTTTCGTTCAATCGCAGGAACACAAGGAGGAATTGTGAACCAGTCTAAGTGCAAGTGGTGCGGCGGTTCGGGGAAGTTCATTTACGACGTAGTCCCCGAAGAATGCGAGGCGTGCAATGGATCCGGTCAGGATCTGGAGCACATCAAGCAGGAAGTCCTCAAGGTCGCGCGCCGCGAGCGCAGGCAGTAACATGCCTCTTGTGCTAGAACAAACCTTGGTCATCATCAAGCCTGAGTCGGTTCAGCGAGGCTTGGTGGGAGAGATCATCAGGCGCTTCGAGCGGCGTGGTCTCAAGATCCTCGGCTTGCGGATGGATATGATCAGCGTCCAAGATGCCGAGATCCAGTACGCGGCCCACAGAGGCAAGCCGTTTTACTCGGAGCTGATCGATTGGATCACGTCTGGTCCGGTGGTTTTGATGGTTCTGGAAGGGCCAGATGCCATTGCTGTGGTTCGCAGAACGATCGGATCGACCCGTCCAAACGAGGCAGCGCCGGGAACAATTCGGGGCGATTTCGCAATCGCGCCAGACATGCGCAACCTGGTACATGCTTCAGAGGGGAAGGCGGCGGCACAAGAGATCGCGCTGTATTTCGTAGATCATCAAGAACTTCTCTCGTACAGCCGTTCGCTGGATCACTGGATTTTCTTTCAGTTCTAAGCATGGGAAAGGGTGGGGTAAAACCTGCCCTTTCCCAACCTTCATTCTTTGTGCAATTCGCAGTTTCTTATAGCGTTTAAAGCCCGTCTTTGGAGACGTACCAATGGTAATACCATGCGATATTCTGGTGCATATTGCCGTGCCATAATCTCGTGGATAATTTGAGGTACTCACACAACGGGCTTTATTTTTTTTGAGGAATCACAATGGTTATTTCTGTTTTTTTATTGGTTGCCACAATATTAAGCGCATACGCGGTTGATTCTTTTGCGCAGGTTGTTGTAGAACTTGCTTCACGTTTTGATGTATAACTTCCAGCGCTGCCACTACATATCCATCCTGAATTACTTGTGTCTTTTGTGTACCACAAGCTAATACTATCGTAATCATCCAAACTTTCAAAGGTATACGTAGTTGAATCGCATACCGAAAATCCACTTATGTCGCCAGTGCATGGTGGTATTGTTTCTTTTTTTATGAACGTTGCTTTTGGGTATAACGCAAATCCATTGAGCTCTTGAAGGTCGAACAATACTGGTTTTACTGCTGGTGGAACAGTAGATTTTTTATTGTTATTTTCTTGAACAAAAAATCCTCCCGCAAGAAACGCAATAACAAAAGAAATACCAACAAAGGAAAAAAATAGTTTTTTAGGATATGTAAGTAGACCCATGGTATCTTATTACTAGAAATATTTTAACACATGATTGAGAGGGAAGATATAAAAAACAGGCTATTTTGGGGAAAAGTTGGTAAACAGTTGCGCGCAACTATTGCCAAAGCAGACACCACAGCTATATGTATAGTTTCCTTCGATTGCCGCTTTGTGAACAAACGATCCCAACCACCAGTTTACCATATGTTCTTCCGATGAATAATGCGCCATGTTTTCGGTAATCCAATACGGCAGGTTTCGATTGTACAATCCTTCGTGGACATAGCCGGTGCCAAAAATTTCGTTGTATAATTCTGGTCCTCGGGACGCGGCCAATGCGCAAAGCTGGTTGTTTTTTTCAAATGGTAAAAGGCCTTTGTTTTTACGGTACGTGTTTATTAACACAAAGATAAGATTGGCGTTCAGTGATTGAGAAGGAGGCGCAATAGAAGAACTCTTTGGGTTGGGTTTAGACGTTGGCGTGGTAGGTTTATGCTTTATTTCTTCTTGAGTTTGGGTTTGAGTAAGAATTGGAGTCTTGGTTGGCGTTAGGGTTACTGTCGGGCTTGCCCCGCTGAGCGGGGTTTGCGTAGGAGTTGTCGATACCATAACCTGCGCGATGCTGCTTTTGGTTGGGGTGGGAGACATAAGTGTCGGTGAAGGAGTAGGCGTGAGTTTGAATACCATAGAATCAGGAGTCGGGGTTGGGTTTTTTGTGAGAGTATACATTGCTGTTGGGGTTGCTAGCGCAACAACGCGGGTACATTGGTTAGACCACATGCCCTGTTTGTCGTTTTGTGCTTTTTTTTGATCTTGTTCAAATTCAGTTTTATAGGTATAAGAAGATGAGTATATATTCAGTTGAGCAAGTCCGTTTCTTAGCAGTGTTTTGTTTAAAAACGTCGAGTCTTCTAAAAAAACATACGATAACGTTGTTCTGTCGTTTTGTTTGGCGAGTGTGCCATCGGGGATCAAAAAAACCGTTTTACCGATAAGCATTTCACGTACTGTTTGTATTGCTTCTTTCCCAAGGCAGCTTTTAAAGCGTTGCATCATCTCAGGCGATGGTGCGGTTATTCCAATCAGTTGTACATATTTTGTTTCTGCGTCCAATATAACATGGAAGGAATAGTCGTTTTGTACATCGAGTACTTCTGCTTGTGAGACAAACATCGTTTTAAGCGCGGTGGTTGCAGATAGCACCGTGCGCGATGGATCAGCGCGAGAATAGGTAACCTGTTGATGAGGAGAAAGTGGTGATTGAAGAACGAGCGAACTGTTTGTTTTGTAATCGTTATTTAAAAGTATATCGGTTGCTCCTAACACTAATAATCCGAGGATAACAACAAGATGGAAAAGTACTCTTGTATTTCCCATGGTTTTATAATACCAAACGAATGTAAAAATCAAGCCACTTTTTAATGTTCCTAAGGGAAAGTTTTGGGCATGAAAAAGGCCAAGTGTCAAGCTATAGGTTTATTTTGAGGAGATATTATGTCGTCCGTTGAGTGTACACGTTGTTTTTAGAATCTTCTATTCCTTGGTCTTCTTTTTGGATGCGTTGAGCCATGGTTACAGATCGGTAGTAGGCAGCAATATTGTCTCTACTGAGTATTCCTGCTGCATGAAGCATTCCTTCTGCGGAAAGAAAACTTACGTCCAAATCGTTTTTTTGAAAAAATTTATTTTTCTGTACAAAATGAGCAGTTCTTCTGAGGTGAAAAGCATTGGTTAAAAAAGCAACCGAGCCATTGGGAATAACTCCAGGAGCATGGGACAGAAATGTCGCGGCAGTCTGAATGTTGCCTATGGTATGAGGCTGCGATGTAAGTGCATACATAAAATCTTTGGGGACATCATATTCTTGGGCGGTATGGGCGATAAGCGCTTGGGCACGAGAAACTGTCCAATGGATGCCAGTTTCGTAGCCACCAGTAACCAAAACAAGAGAAGTTCGTTGTTGTTTATATAACTGTTGGATTGCCCGCGCGCGTAGGTCTCCGTCGACATTTACTCCTAAGACATGGTCTTCAAAGTGGGGAAAATACAACTTTCCTTCTTTTTCCTCCATTTTTGCACCCATTACTACCACCGTGTCGAATTGTGGTTTTGAGAGCCTTTCCGGAGTTATCCTTGATCTTTCATGCACAAACAGAGATTATAGCAAAAGCACTAGAGAAAAGAATAGGGTAAATTATGCGGATAAAGCTAGCCCTGGCAGGGCTGCCCCGATTCGAACGGGGAAAAGCAGTTTTCGAAACTGCTGTGATAGCCGTTTCACCACAGCCCTATTCTTTTTGATTATAACTTAAAAATATACCATCTACAACTATTTTTGAATAAAAGCTTTATTGCATAGTATACTAACTTATTATACAAACAAGCTTTAGTCAAAAATAGAAGGTTTAACGCGGCCTCCTGCTGCTCGTATAGAATAACGAGCAAGAGAAATCAAGAGATTTTTAAATTCTTCCTTGCGTTTTTCTTCGTTTAATTTTTTTAGAGCAATTTTATACCCACTTCCACGGGATTCGTAGAAATATCGCATTTTTGCCACAGTTATACGAGTAACATGCAATATGTCTGCAATTTGGGAATCGGTAAGCCTTTCTTCCAAAAGCACAATAATCGCTAGTCTTTTTGCCAACATTACTTTTTCGGTATGCGTCAAAAGCGCGTTCAGAAACTCGATCATTTCGTTTCCTTTATTAATCCGTGCCAAGACGCTATTAAGGTTTTCTAATAATTTTTCTTCTGCTTTTTTTGCTAGGTGAATTTTAGATACATGTGGCATATGTACAATATACTAACTTATTATACAACAAGCTCTTTTAAAAATTAAAGTTACTGATGGTATAACTACTTAAGTTTTTCTGTTTCTTTATGTTCGGTTTTCTTTTTACAATGTTTGCAAAACTTTTGTAATTTTAATTTTTCCGTTGTATTTAATTTATTGCGCTGTGTTAAATAATTTCGATTTTTGCATACAGAACACACCAGCCCAATTGTTATTCTATGCTCGCCTTTTGCCATATTATTTCCTCCTTTCGTTAGAAACTCTTAACGAGTTTTAGCTTCTAGAGCCGGAAGAGGGAATCGGACCCTCGACCTAGTCATTACCAATGACTCGCTCTGCCACTGAGCCATTCCGGCACTTCACTTCGCTCCGTGCAAGCTACAAAATGTGTTTATACTGAGGTCGCCTCGGGCGACCGAAGTGCTGAGGGAGGGACTTGCACCCCCGGAGTCCGTTCGGACGCTTGGTCTACAGCCAAGTGCAATTGCTGCTCTGCCACCTCAGCCTGGAAAAATAATATGAT
>CAZVON010000035.1:0-8864 GCA_964628435.1 uncultured Gammaproteobacteria bacterium | reverse complement strand
GAGTTAACGCAATACCGTTTTCTAGTTGCTGTTGGGCCATCATCAAAGACATGACCTAAATGAGCGCCACAATTTTTACATAACACTTCGGTTCGAATCATCCCATAGCTTGTATCTTCTTCCAGTTCAATATGCTCTCT
Source organism: uncultured Gammaproteobacteria bacterium (assembly GCA_964628435.1). Classification (GTDB taxonomy): domain Bacteria; phylum Patescibacteriota; class Microgenomatia; order Levybacterales; family UBA12049; genus CAZVON01. The sequence continues at coordinate 8,724 of CAZVON010000035.1, read as the reverse complement.
GTTGACCGAATCGTCAAAACTTGGCCATCCAGTACCAGAGTCAAATTTGGCCACCGAAGAAAAAAGTTGATTGCCGCAGGCAACGCATTCATACATTCCTTCTTCGTGGTTATTGGTATATTTACCACTAAAAGCAGGTTCTGTTCCTTTTAAAAAACAGATATTATATTGCTGCGGCGTTAACTTTTCTTTCCAGTGCTCTTTTGGTTTGTTTTTCATGTCGTTTGTAGTATCCATATAAAAATTATAACAAACAATTGTTTAAGAATAAGAAAGAAAAGAGAACAATAATTATCGGGTAAAGCGGAAGGTGGCAAGCATTTGATTAAAGACATTCAAGTAGTTGCTGTTGGTAGTTACAGCGGAGAGTTCATACAAATTTCCTCCCCGAGTTAAAAAATAGCTTGAGACTGGGCCGTTTTGTATCACAATCGCATCTTGGTTTGCTACTTTCTGAACTTGCCTGGGGAAGTTTACGCCATAGACGCTGTTTACATAATCTTGGGCGCTTAAGTTGGCTTGGTTTACCTGGGTATTGATCGTAATTGGAACATCAGCGCTGCCAATTGGGTGAATTCCATACTGATACCCATTTGGAATTTCTGCTCGTTTGAATCCTTCCCAATTTTGCGGGATTTTAACCCCATAGCCAAATCGAGAATCGCTATAGTCTTTCCACGTTTGTACTTGCTGGGTACCAGTAGGTTGTAGGAGTGTCGGTGAAGACAATGGCAAGCTCGGCGTTGGAGTGACGGTAGGAGTTGGACTGGTCGGTTGATTTCGAAACCGACTGAGTAGATTAAAACGGTTCAGCACATACCAGCTTACTCCAACTAACAGCACGATAACCACAAGCCCTATAATAAGTTTCGTGAGGTTGCCGGTGAGGAATCCTTCTTCCATATATTCAGGAGGTTGTTGATTTTCTTTATAGATATCTTCCATGGCGGGTATTATCTTATAGAATCGCACATCTGTCAAGTACAATAGCATTTACATTGAGAAACCGTGTTTGTGGTGATACAATACAAAATAAGAGTATTTTCTTACTGGGATTTCTTTCTAACTACTATTTTTGAGATGTTTGATCAAAAACAACTTCAGGAGAACGTATAGGTTGTATTTTGGAGGTTTTAAAAAGACTCATACGCAGAACCCCACCAGTTACTATAATTTCTGCATTGCCGTTAGGATTGCCAAGTTGCGGCCCATTTGCACCGATGCGAGTTACGTAACTTTCTTTGCTTGAACAGATGCCCATATATAAAGTAAATATATCATAAGCAACATAAATAGAAAATAGATGGCGCCACGTTCAGTGTTATGAGCGTGGCGCCTTTGGGTTGAAGCTCTGATTATAAAAGAGGGGAGGAACGAACTACTGAGATCTCCGGCTTTCAGCTCCCTTCTTCCCAATTCTGGAATAGTACGCAGAACCATGCTTGGCCCTCATGGCCTCGCCGCCTCTGCGGCCAATCTCAGAGTAAAACTCTGGACCATGTGCCGCTTTCATGGCTTGACCACCCAGCTTGCCGATTTGGGAGTAGAACGCCGATCCGTGCCGTTTGACGACCTGTTTGCCGCCCACCTGGCCAATGCGGGCGTAGAACTCTGGGCCGTACTTTTTCTTAACAGCCTCGCCACCTCTTCGGCCAGCTTCGCGAACAGACATAGTACCGCTGTCTGACATGGTATCTCCTCTCATTCGTAATGGATTGTGACATGATCAATCTGAGCCAGAGTACGCGTAATGCATCCTCCTTTCTCAAGACATTACTTCTTAAAAAGAAGTATTTTTAAAACACTTCAATGTGCAAATTCAACAATTGGCAAAATACAGTATGCTTGTTCTTAAAAAGAACTATCTGGTTTTGCCTTGGATGGAAGCTAAGTATAGCAGTATGGTTCTAAGAAGTCAAACTATAGGGTTTAATCAGAATTTTGGTCAAGCACGGCTTTGATCTGCTCAAACGTTTCTGGTTGAGAAAATAAGTTGTGGGCTGCAAGCGGATCATGCCCTAAATCAAGAGGAACCACCTTCACGTTCCGCCATATACCAACATGGGAAGCATCCACTCCAAGAACTGTTTCAAACCAATATGGCGCAAAACATTCTTCCATAAATCGGAATTTGACATGAGGTAACGCTTTAAGAATTTCCGGCGTCATGTGGGCAAAAAAGGGCGGAATTTGAAAAGGTAATGTGTGTAACTGCGAAAGAAATTCATCTTCTTGGTTAAAATACGCAAGAAGTGCCATAAGTCCTGCGCCACCTATATGGATGTTTTCATCTGATATCGTTGCAGTAGGATGTTTCTCAAGCGCGGCAATTCTACTTTCTTTATCAGGACCATAGGATGAGCGGATACGAAATCCTTGCTCAAAAATTTCTTTGCCAGGAAGAAGCAATACCCAATCAACTGTCCACGGCGGTCCTACAATACGGGAAATATTAATCAAAGCTTGCGTTCCCCTTCCAACCTCGCCAGGAGATTCGCCAATAATATCTATACCGGGAAGAGTTGGATCGTCATTGAGCATACGTTGTGCGTTTGCCATCGCAAGGTAAATGCCAAGTTCAAAAACCGCTGTTTGGCGTTTATACTCTTGTGGAGAATGGCCACCTGCTTGTCCTTTAAAAACAACACTGCCAAGAGTATAGGTTAGTTGTTGCGCTCCTTCAAATGGCACATAGATTGCTTTTCTTCCTATTGTTTCAGATTTTTCTACCAGATAACGGGCCACGGTTGATTTACCTGCTAACGGAGGCCCTTGCTCCATAATTAAACGCACTGGTTTTTCACTCAATACATCAGGAGAAAACATTTCCGTTGGTTTGAGTTCTCCAAAGGATGTGTTTGAAACCGTTAATGATTCAAGAAATAATTTTCCTTCTGCTTCGTGTTCAGAAAGATCATGAGGATGGTATAATTCTTCAAGCATTTTTTATCAAAGGTAAGTTTATTTCTACCGTTGTTCCTTTGCTTTCTTGTGAAGAAACCGAAACTTGCCCTTGGTGGTGTTTAATAATGTTCTCAACTAAAAATAATCCAAGTCCCATGCCCTCTTTTACATGATTTTCTCCTTGGTAAAACTTATCAAATATTTTTTGAATATCTTCTTCCAAAATTCCTTGCCCATTGTCTTTAATAGAAAGTATAATGTGTTGCAAGTGAGATTTGAGCTCAACCGTAATATGAGGAGTATCGACTGCGAATTTAATTGCGTTGTTGAGTACATTATAAAATGCTTGGACTAATTTGTTGGGGTCTGCTAAAACAATATCTGAATTTCCATCAAGATTATCTTCAAATTGGATATCATACGTGGGATACACAAGTTTAAAATCAGTAATAACTTGTTGAATGAGTGCTTTTAAGGAGCATCGTTGCCATTTGTAATCAAGACGTCCTTTTTTAATTTTATCAATATGAAGAAGCTCTATAATCAGGTGTTCAAGCCTCACTACTTCACCACAGAGTTTTTCGATCCACTCAAGGCGAAGTGTTGTTTTGTCAAGATATTTTTGACGGATTAATTGTGCGTAGCCATTAATAATGGTAAGAGGAGTTCGAAGCTCGTGAGATGCCATGGAGATAAACAAGTCTCTTGTCTCTAGTGCTTGGAGCGTATTGCTATACAGTTGTGTTTTTCGAATTGAAAGGCTTGCCATTGAGCCAAAAAGTTGTAAAATGGTAAACTCTTGCTCAGAAAACGATTCTTTTTTGGAAGATAATAAGGTGAGTACTCCTAAAATTTTGCCTTCATAAGAGAGAGGAATGTACACAACAGACTTGATGCCTAGTTTAACCCGAAGTGGATGAGGGTCATTTTTTGACTTTACTCGGTATACAGATGCTTTTTGTTCTCGAAATGCTTTATAGGTGCGTCCTTGTTTTCTTGCTTTAATTTGGTAAAGAATCGGAGACGAAGCGTACACCCGTTCTAATTCTCCATCTGTGGCCAATAGAATTGATCCATATTCTGCTTTTACTAAACTCATTGCTTCTTCCACAATAGTTTTGTATGTTTCTTCTTTAGTAAGAGGAAGTAAGAATTTTAGAGAAGAAGTATAAAAGCTTTTAATCGTTTTTTCCATCATTTCTGCTTGATGGCGCGCTTGTGACTCTTTCTCGTATAGCTGCGCGCGTTCTAATGCCTGTGCACAGTGAGTAGCAAGAGCAAGTAAGTACGAAGAATCGTCTTTCGTAAATGTATAAGGATTAACAAAGCTAAATGCCAAAACGCCTATTGTTTCACCTACCACTATGAGTGGAATAACTGCGAGCGAGAATTCTTTAAAAGAAGTAACTTCTTTTTTATAGTCTGGATACAAAACGTAAAATTCACGTTCGGACTCGATAAATATAGGTTCACTTGAAGAGGCAACATCGAAAAAAGGATTAGATGTGTTTTTCAGAATTTTTTTTATAAGTTGAATATCTTTGGCAGTATAACCCCTTGCTTCAAGAATATCAAATTGAGCATTTTTTTTGAGAATAAGTACTCTATCACAATTTATAGAGCGTATCGATTGGGAAAGGATGGTATTTAAAACATCCGAGGAAGTAAGCGCACGCGAAAGCGCTGCGGTAACTTGTTGCAGGCGAGAAAGCCTGTCGAGGGCAAGTTCTGCTTTAGTTAATCGCATAGTATAGCCGACTGATTCTTCCTGAATTTGAAGAGCATTATTTTTATTTTTTTCATTCAGAAGACGCATCACGTCTTCTTTTCTATAATGGCGATCTTTGCGTACCCCAAAGCGAACCGATTTTAAAACACCTTTTTTATCCCATATACGCAGCGTGTTCGGATGAACTTTTAAAATCTCACAGACCTCTTTTAAAGTGAGTAGATTGGACAATCCTTTTTTCATGAGCATACCTACTATTACCTACTAATAATAGGAGATAATTGATAGAAATAGGTAAGTATTATGTATTAAAATGAATAGATGAGAAAAGCAGACTCATGGATAATACTCAGTTATACAAAAATTAGCTCATAAACTTTTTGTGAAGAAACTTGCTTTAGCTGGTGGGCACAGTTAGGGCTATTATTCTACTTTCCGAAGAAAATCTTCGACGATTTTTAGGTATTTTTCTTTTTCTGTCCAGAAAGGAACATGAGCGCTTTTTTCAAAAATTGCCATCTGCGCGTTTGGAAACAAACTTTGAAAATATGCTGTTGAAGCAGGAGTTGACGAATCGTAGCGGCCACACAATAGAAGAACCGGGACACTGACTTCAGAAAGCTTTGCTATTACATCAAAATTTTTAAGATTACCACTCGCATGAAATTCTTCGGGTCCCCACATGTGACTGTATATTTCGTTGTTCATTTTATGCTCTGACTTAAGTATAGCTGTGGGAAAAGAATCCAATCTCCAAAAAAATCGATTGTAGAATTCTTTTAACGCATCTTTATACTGTTCTGAATCAATTAGGCCTGTCGTGAGAGCTTGTTGCATAGCTTCTGGCAATTGCTGTAAAAGTTTTTGTGCGTCTTTTTCCCAAACTGACGTGCTGAGATATGGATTTGAAAGTATCAGACTCATTAATCCTTCTGGTTTGGTACAAGCAAAAGCAACTGCTAGGCCAGCCCCCCACGAATGGCCTAAAATATGGTATTTTTCTAAACCAAGGGCTTTGATAATTTTTTGTAATTCCGTAACAAATCGCTCAACAGTTAAAAGCAATGGATCTGCTGGTTTTTCTGAATTTCCACATCCAAGTTGGTCATAAAAAATTATTTCTCTTTTGCTTGCAAGAGCTTCTAATGGTTGAAGGTAATCATGGGGATATCCAGGGCCTCCATGGACAAGAAGAACAGGAATATTTTTTTTCTATCCAAGGACTTCATACCACGTTTTTCCTCCAGGAACATCTATAAATCCTTCTTTTCTATTCACCCAGACATTATACCAGAAGGTTTAATCCATTTTTTATCGTGTATACATTCTTGCGTTAGAGGTGAAGTTATTGACTTGTTCTTTTATTTTCCCCGGAAAAATTTCCATTTTTAATTTTTGAGGTTCTAGAAGCTGAACAACCATAGTTCCCAAGCTATTGGCAGCCTCAAACTTTAGATTTTTGGCGAACGATCTTTGATCCCATATACTGCCATCACTTTTAACATAGCTGGACCGAGCCAGCTCATACTTTACTAAACCAGAGTCAACACCAACATCTTTCGGATTTAGAAAATCCCCTAAAACAGCAAATTGAGACGACTCTCCATTCCAATCTCCAATAGACACCTCAATTTTAGCAGGATCAATATAATTATAAGCAATTGTTAGATGCCCCATCCAATACTGATTGCGATCTGCCTCGCTACCATACCCATTGGTTCCTTCCTCAAACCAATTTCCAACTATTTTCCCATCTATGTCATAATCAATTTTTCCACCAATGGGGGGAGAGGTACGGACTGTTTTTGCTACCAACTGATCTTGAAGCTCTTTGGTGAAGTGTTCATAAGGATCTATCGTATGAATCTTCCATGGTTCAGCGTCGTAGTGCTCTGGTACAACAAATCCAGTTAATTTAACATCAGTATTGTGAACACTAAAATCAACTTGTGTGGCATTTCTTTTTGGGTTAACAATTTTCTCACCAATCTTTATGCCTGCTGAGACAGGGACCCTGGCTGGTTTACTTTGGCCTGGACTTAAAGTTCCAACTACTTTTTGGATATCATCTGAAATTTTGGTGACATGGATGTAAATAGTATAAAACGTACAGCTGTGTTCTAAAATTAACCGGTAATCATCATCTCCAGCAACAACTTCGACAGAAACTATATAACCATCACCGCCGGCAAACACATCATAAGGAGAGATTCTTGAGGAAGATCCATGAATATAGATGTGATCAACTGGCGTGACATGGCTTCCAGACATGGCACCCATCGGGCGAATATAGTCAATATCTTTTAAGCCTACCGGTAAGGCTTTAAATTGAATCGGGCCTTGCCCTTCACAGTTACCCTGGCTGAAAAATTTACTAAGGGAACTGGGGGAATTTTTCTGTTTTACATCTGTTCCATATCCAACAGTTTTTTGAGGATTGATGTTTAAAGAATCCCTCAATAATATGCCTGCGACAGAGATTAAAACAACAGCTACTATAATTACCACAATTGGCGCAAAACCGTTTACACCGAACTTATGTAAGGCGGGCATTGATTAAACTATAACACATACTCTTCTCCATAAGCACCCTCTGCAAACCCTAAATCTATATCTTGACAAATATATACATCGGATGTATACTGCAAAAATATGATTAGAACCCAAATTTATATTCCGGAAACTCTGCATGAAAGAGCTAAAACTGTTGCCAGAAGCAAAAAACAAAGTTTGGCTAATTTATACCGCAGTTTCATAGCCAATGGTTTGAAGGCATCTAGTGGTGGCGGAGATTTAACTGCTCTGGCTAAACTAAATATCAAGGGCGGCCCAAAAAACCTCTCCAGTGATATAGACAAGTATCTATATGGGGGCAAAAAGTAAGTATTTTTCAGGTCTTAAAGAAGATTTCTTTCTCAAAGAAGCAAATCCAGGGAAACCCACAGAGTATATAATGGATATTCTTGTGGACGCTGATGCTTTAGTTGCACTAGCTAAAACTGACGATCCAAACCATCAGAAAGCCCTACGTATAGGTGAATCTATCCAAAAAAGAGGTTGTACTTGGTATATTTCACCATTCACAATAGGAGAAGTTGTGACTGTTATCTCATATAAAGTAAACCATGCTACTGCTAAAAGAGTTCTTGGTGAACTAAAAAAACAGGATCTCAATTTATTGTCTTTAAAAGATGAACATATTCACCTAGCTGATGATTGGTTTAACAAACAAAACAAAAAGGGCACTTCTTATTTTGACTGCTATAATATGGCTCTTTTAGAAAGATACAAGAAGCAACTTCAGGCTATCTTTAGCTTTGACAGCGCTTATAAAAGAAACGGCTTTAAACTAGCAGAAGAAATTATTTAGCATCCCCATAAACACCCTCTGCAAAGCCTGAATCCTCCACCTCAAAAATTTCTAAGTCGTTGATATTTATAAAATGTCATCCTTTGTAGCATCACAGGTAATCATTTCTCCCTTTTTAATATCCCTCAGGGCTACATCAGACATATTGCTTAAATCTTGATAAGTGTTTGGGTCTTTTGAATGGTTAACAAACCTTTCAGGTTCAGAATATAAATGTATTATTCCCCTGTGTTTGTGAGTAAACATCTTTTCGCTTCTTGGTAATTTTTTATATTTCTCTTTAGTTAATGGCTTGAGATTGTACTTAATAACAATTTCACCCTTTTTAAAATCTCTTCCAGCATAAATTCCTTTTCCAGCCAAGTTACCTTTACCAATAATCAAGTCGCTCATGAGCAAATTTTACCATTCTTGAGGCTAAGGAGCTAGTCTAAAATTGTGGCAAATTTGGCTATAGTGGTGAGCCCTTCGGCAGTGATCTCAGGGCCGAACTGCCTGTCGAATCAGACTTTTGGAGAATATTATCGAGAATTATTTTTAGGGTTAGTGTTTAGCGCTGGAAGTGGCGCTGGCAATTTTGCTCTATCCATTTCTGCTCTTTTTCAGCTACCGGAAGAGTCTTTCCGTTCCAATAGACAGTCGTCTGTTTATCTTTCTCTGTAATCAAACGCTCAGGACAGGTATTTGGAGGCAGCACTCGCATGGAATCTGAAGAGCCTTG
>CAZVON010000034.1:0-9443 GCA_964628435.1 uncultured Gammaproteobacteria bacterium | reverse complement strand
TCGCTCAATTCTGTCATTTTCAGACGCACATAGCCCGGCAAAGATGGGAAGAGAAGCAACCGTATTCACAATTCAGAATTCAGAATCTATCATTCAGAATGAAAATTCAGAAGTAAGAATTACATACAATGATATTGCAGACGCAATTAAAAGAAAAAAAGATGGGTTATTGAAGGTTGGGTATACGATCGAATTTTATCCGGAAGAAGGGAAGTATCATTTTTCAGGACACCGGAATTGTAAAACTGTAAGGGATCCAAAACAAACAAAAGAAGAAGGTAATATCTGCCCAGTCTGTAAAAAAAAACTTACCGAAGGAGTTTTATATCGAGTTGAACAACTTGGTGACGGAAAGCTTCTTAATCGGATTTTGGAAAAAATGAGTCCCAATGGCATTAAGTGGTATACGGATTCTTTAAAAAAACAACCACCCTATGTTAAATTGGTGCCACTTCTTGAAATTATTGCCGAAGGGCTCAACTCGACTGTTTCTACACAGCGGGTGAGGAACATGTTTGATACGCTTACCACAACCTTTGGTTCAGAACTTGAAGTATTATTAAAAACGCCAATTCCTGAGTTAGAAAAAGTTTGTGGACTAAAAATAGCAGAAGGCGTCGGTAAAGTCCGTCAAGGTAGTATTGTTATTGATCCAGGTTATGATGGAGAGTATGGGCACGTACAGATATGGAATCAAGATAAACCAAACGGTATAACAAAGACGCAATCTCTTTTACCAGAGGTTGATTCTCAGAACCGATCAAAAGAAGAAAAAATTGAAAAAAAGGAACAGATGGGACTGTTTTAATCAACAAATGTCAAATCATCTCAAAAAAATCATATTTGAAATTGGTTAATTATTAATATGTTTCGTAATCGCCAGCATGCAGGTATACTATTGGCGCAGAGGTTAAAACAGTATAAAGGTAAGAAAGAGGTTCTTGTTTTAGGTATTGCCAGAGGCGGGGTGGTTGTTGCTCAAGAAATTGCTTCGAATCTTTTGTTATCTCTTGATGTGTTAGTTATTCGAAAAATTGGCGCGCCACAAAATCCAGAGCTTGCTATTGGCGCGATAGGCCCTCAAAGCACTGTTTTTTGGGATATACTGTTAATTCGACGCCTTGGTATAACTCAAAGTCAAAAAGCAAACCTCAGAAGGCAAAAGTTTGACGAACAAAAAGAAAAAGAGAATATATTACGAGCAGAAAAAATGCCACTGAATGTCGCGAATAAAAAAATTATTTTAGTGGATGATGGAATCGCGACTGGCGCGACTGTATTGTGTGCCATCAAGTTTTTACGCCGACAAAAAGCGCAAAAAATAATTCTTGCAGTGCCTGTTATCGCAAAGGACACATTCTACACTATTGAGCGATTGTTTGACGCTATTATTGCGTTGGATGTAGAACAAGAGTTTGCCGCAGTAGGACAGTTTTATGAGGAATTTCCACAAGTGTTCGATGAGCAAGTCGTCAAAATGCTAAGAGATTAAGATATAAGGATATAACAATATTATGTGATTTATAATGTTTTTTTAATATGAAACTAATTGTTGGGTTAGGGAATCCTTTAGAAAAATACAAAAAAACACGACATAATCTTGGGTGTATGGTGGTTGAACAGTTCTTAAAAGATTATGAACCTGTCCGAAAAACAATGTGGGAGAAGAGCAACACCTTCAAAAGCGATATTGTTGAACTTGAATGGAAGCCAAAAATCGGTAAGCTTGAGAAAGTAATTCTTGCTAAACCAAAAACCTTTATGAATAACTCTGGTCTTGCGGTACAATTACTCATTACTCATTACCAAGTACCAATTACTGATCTTTGGATCATTCACGATGACATCGATTTACCTTTGGGCAGTATCAGAGTCAGAATGGGAGGAAGCAGTGGTGGGCATCGAGGAATAGAATCGATTATGCAGCAACTGGGAACTGAAAAATTTTGGCGGTTTCGCATGGGAATTGGCCATCCACATAAAAATACCGATAACGAACACGAATATCACAAGTCATATGTGAGAGATGTTGATGAATTTGTTTTAGGAAGTTTTAATGGTCACGAAGCAGGAAAAGTAAAAAATATGCTCAAACGCGCATCTAAAGCTCTCCAAATGGCACTTGAACAAAGCCTAGAATCTGCCATGAATAAGTTTAATACGAAATAAGCAATAAGAAATCGGCAATAGGAAACCATTGGTAGCTCTTCTTATAAAATTCATCTATAATTAACCACATGCAACAGGTTTCCCAGATACTTAAAAAGTTTGATCCTACTCGCGACAGATATATTTCTCGGGAATTCCAGTCGTATGGGGTGTATTTGGCAGAACAATTAGATGATTATAAACATAAGAGTTTGTATATCAAATTGGCAAAAACAGTGCATCGATCAATCCTTGAAAAAGCATTGTCGTTTGTGGTTGATAGCAACGCGAAGAACAAGGGAGCGCTTTTTATGTGGAAATTAAAAGAACTAAGAAATTTCAAATCAACAAAAAAATGAGAAAGCAAGGGATCATTTTATTTGTCACGTCACTGGTTATCGTAGTTTTGGCATTCGTATTTCAGGATCGATTGACTGAGTTTCGGTCACTGGGGTTGGCTGGGATTTTTTTGATTAATTTAGTTGGTTCGGCAACACTTTTTTTTCCGGCTCCTGCGATTGCATCGGTAGTTGCTGGAGGAGCATTATATTCTCCAATGCCTGTTGCACTCATGTCCGCATTAGGTGGAGCAATGGGAGAAATGGTGGGTTTTTTCTTAGGCCATTCTGGCAAACACGTTTTGCTGGCAAAGATCGATGGTAAATATAAAATTATTCATAATTTATTTACCAAATTTGGAGGAATTCTTATTTTTACGTTTGCCCTGATTCCTAATCCACTATTTGATGTAATTGGCATTTTATCTGGAGTGCTAGCGTATTCGCCTGTAAGGTTTTTTATGCTGCTTTTAGCAGGACGACTATTACGTAACCTCTTTCTGGCATATCTTGGATCCTCGTTATACTAATTTCTTGGCAAACCATATCTGGTGAGTGCTAAGATTGTGGGACACCGTCAGAGCTTATTTTTACTATTGAGCTATTTTTTGTTATAATCTGCCTCAAACAGGACGATTTGGATTTTGCTTTCCAGATACTATTTTCTGTTTTACAGCTTTTTTCTATTTTTTTTTGCACATTGACACGTTGTTTGACAACAAAAAACTTGGCTTAGACGTAAAAAGGCGGTAATCCGTCTTGAAGCAATCACAAGAAAGGAGACAGACATGGAGTCGCAGATCGACCGTTTTTTGACTCACCTCTTAACGGAAGGATTTTCGGAAAACACAGTCGCAGCCTACCGCGGTGATCTGTACCAACTCTTAGAGTATCTGCGGACCGAGGGCGGAGTTCATCCTATTACAGTTGTTCCAGGGCAGGATGGTTTCAACTGGAGCGGAGTCACCAAGCCTCGTCTGGTTGCTTATATCGCTTCGCTGCGGGAGAAGAGTTACGCTTCGGCAACGCTTGCCCGCAAAGTCGCGACAATCAAGTCGTTCTTCCACTGGCTGACGGCTGAAGGAGTGGTCAAAACCGATCCAACGAGGGATCTTGACATACCAAAGGTGGGCAAGACGCTGCCACGCACACTCAGCAACGAGCAAGTCAGTGATCTTCTTGCTGCGCCAGCCGCAAAAAGCAGCCCAGAGGCCACACGCGATTCTGCGATGCTTCGGTTGCTCTACGCAACTGGCATGCGAGTTTCCGAGCTGATTGGGCTTGACGTAGAAGACGTTAACCCCTGGACGAGATTCGTTCGAGTGCTGGGCAGCGCAGCCCGGGAGCGGCACGTTCCGTTTGATTACCAAACGCACGAGGCGATTGAAAAGTATCTGAGCACGGCTCGCCCGATCCTGACTCGGCATGGTGAGACGCCAGCCCTGTTTGTGAATCATCGCGGTGAACGGCTCACCAGGCAGGGGTTCTGGCTCCTCCTCAAGGGCCACGCAAAAATCGCAGGGATCATAGGGGCGGTAAGCCCCCATACCTTGCGGCATTCGTTCGCGGTCCATTTGCTGCGTAACCACGCTAATCTTCGTGACCTGCAGGAACTACTTGGACACTCTAGAATCGCCACGACTCAGGTTTACACGCAGATAACACAAGCTAGGCGGGTAAGCCACTAGGCTTTGGTTGTCAACACATGTGCAGTCCACGCAGGGAAGGTCTTTTGACCAACCCTGCGTTTATTTTTTATAATTGTTATATGTATACTGCTCATATTTTTATTTCTGGTTTTGTGCAAGGAGTTGGATTTCGGCAATTTATCAGACACCATGCCCAAAAGCTTGGCATAACCGGATGGGTGAAAAATCTTCCTGACGCAAGAGTAGAAGCATTTTTTCAGGGAACTAAAAAAAACATTGATCACATGATTTCGCTTTGTAAAAAAGGCACTATTGTGTCAGAAGTCGAAAATGTGTATGTTGACTGGGAAGATACAACCCAGCAGTTTACAACCTTTGAAGTACGATGAGATTATAACAGAAATAATCAGTATAATAATCGGTCTTGACAAATGCGAGTTAGTTGCATATACTTAATATAAGTAGAATGCATTTTGTATGAAAGTAAAGCATGACTGTAAGAAAGAGCTCAAAGAAGTTTCTTTAAAAGTTACTCCTGCGCGGCTTGCTGTTTTATCGCTTCTTGAACGTACGCAGACCCCTCTTGATGTTACTTCTATTTTAAATGTTCTTCGTAAACGTCACATAGATATAGATCCATCAACTATATTTCGAATTGTAAATACATTTACCAATAAAGGAATCACTCGTCAGATGCAATTTAATGACGGAAAATCTCGTTACGAAGTCCAAAGAGAAGAACATCATCATTTAATCTGTAAGGTATGTGGTACGATTGAAGATATCTCTGACTGTAATATCGACGCTTTAGAAAAAGATATTACCAGAAAAAAAGGATTTTTAGTACAACAACATTCATTAGAGTTTTTTGGAGTTTGTAAGCAATGTCTACGTTAAGTTATATTTTACTTTTTACCCTCATTGGTAGTATTGGATCGCTTATTGGTGGTTTTATTCTTCTGTCAAAAGAAAAATTCGCTCTTAAAATGTCTCATTTATTTGCCAGTTTTGCAGCAGGTACTCTTCTTGGAACCGCCTTTTTTGATTTGCTGCCAGAAGCAACGCACGAAGCAGAAGCGAGTGGAATAAACATATTTGTCTGGGCACTTCTTGGTATTTTATTTTTCTTTTTAATGGAGCGTTTTATCCATTGGTTTCACCATCACGACGCGTATCATGATTCTTTAGAAGAGTCAAAGTCAACCGTGCCACTTATTGTTATCAGTGATACCATGCATAACTTTTTGGATGGCGTTATCATCGCAGCCACATTTTTAGTGAGTATTCCCTTAGGGGTTATTACTACCTTTGCTGTGGCAGCTCACGAAATCCCTCAAGAAATTGGAGACTTTGGTTTGCTGTTACATAAAAGGGTTCAGAAAAGAAATATTATTCTCATTAATATAGTAAGCGCTGCGGTTGCTTTCTTGGGAGCAATTCTTACCTACACTGCTGGGAATATACTTGAAGGATATATTCCTATATTTTTGGCTGTTACCGCAGGATTTTTTATCTATATCGCATCCTCTGATCTTATTCCAGAGATTCATCATGAAAACAGAAAAGGATTTGCCCTGATTGAAAGCTTATTGCTTCTTGCTGGAGTAGGTGTTATATGGTTGGCAGTTTTTTTGCTTGAGCATGGAGCATAAGCTAGCGGGTAAGGGCTGCGTCGATTGCGGCTTTAACTGTTTCCACTGGTTGAGCTCCAACGATAATTTGACTATTGCCTTGCGAGTCTACAATAAAAGAGCTTGGGGTTCCTGAAACTCCTGCTCGTGATCCCTCAGTCAGTTGATCTTGCACATACCTGGTAAATTTTCCCGAATCTAAACAATTCTGAAATTGCGTTTGGTCAACTCCTAATTCTTGAGCCAAAGGACCTAGTTTATCCAGCGCAAACCCAGTACCATTTGAGGTGGTTCTTTCAAAAATTGCGTCATGGAACGCCCAGAACTTCTCGTTACCACCAAGTTCGGCAATACATTCTGACGCTTCGTGCTCTTTTTGCGCATTGGCATGGAAAGAGAGCGGATAGTGGCGAAATACCCATCTTATTTTATCGCCATACGTTTGCATGACTTCTTGCATAACCGGGTGGAATCTTTTGCAAAATGGACATTCAAAATCAGAGTATTCAATTACCGCTACTTTAGCGTTGGTGTTGCCACGGATATGATCAGTCGTTGTGACTGGTTTTACTTTTTCGGGAGTAGGCATGGGAAGCGTATTTCCTGAGCCGCCTTGTCCCACAGGCGCTGCGGCTGCGCCTAAGACATTGGTGTTTCCTTTTTCTAAGTATTGAACTTTTGTATACAACATGCCGAGTAAAAATGATGCAATTACTAAAAGAATGACTAAAAAAGTATTTGAAGAAGGAATTACTGTGGGAATTCTTGAAATTGGAATGATAGGAGTTGATGGAGAGAGTGTTTGAAAAGTATTTTCTACATCAGGAGATTTTTTCATGAACAGCTTGTATTATAAAAACGGGCAAGATGTTTGTCAATGTATAAAAAAACAGGTGCCGCGCGGCACCTGTTTGATTTAGTATAAATCATAGTATTATTGCGTTAATTTTTGTAAAATGAGACGGTGTCTTTTCGCCACTATATGAATATGCACGGGTTGGGATTGTGTCTGCGTTTTTTTGGTAAAACACTCTTTAAACGCTTGTAATGACAACAAGCCTTTAAAAGAAACCGGCATTGGCCAATTGGTTAAAAATGGTTCTCGACTCATTGCATGACTACCTCCTTTCTGCTTAGAATATAAATTGGCAATTATAATAAAAAAATGTCTTGCAATTTACAGTAATTCACATTACACTTTAAATGTAAGATTTCTTACACATTTTTGATGTATTATAGGTAATAAATGGAAGTTGGCAGGCAACTATTCCAGTTTTTCTCGCAGTATCATTCGCTCAAATATAAAAAACGCGAAACAATTTTGCGTTCGCAAGATACCCCTGCGGGGGTATTTTTTTTAAAAAAAGGATATGTTCGTAGTTATTCGGTATCTTCGGATGGAGAAGAGCTGACAGTTCTTATTTACAAACCGGGTGATGTGTTTCCCTATACATGGACTTTGAATAATATTCCCAACAGCTATTATTTTGAAGCAATGACTCCTGCTGAGTTAGTCCGTGTCCCTAAAGATGCGTTTTTGCTGTTTTTAGAAACGAACAAAGAAATATTTACTGAGCTGACAAAAAGACTGGTTGTTCGTTTCGCTGGGTTATTGGAGCGTATGGAGCATTTGGTTTTTGGCAACGCGTACGAAAAAGTTGCCTCAATTCTTGTAATTTGTGTGGAAAGGTTTGGAGAATCACGAAAAAATAGTGTTTTTATTCCCCTTCCTCTTACCCATAAAGATATCGCAGCGCTTATTGGGTTAACGCGAGAAACCGTAAGTATTGAAATCAAAAAACTAGAAGACAAAAAGATCATTCGTTGCAAAAATCGTTATATTATTGTAAAAAGTCTTGAGAAGCTTAAAAAAGAATCGTTACTTCGGACAAACTCATAATACAGTGGGTTCTATCGTAGGTTTCCTTCCTGGTAAGTGCTCGTTCTAGTCTTGCTGACGTTTATGTTTTTAGGCTTTCCTGGTTGACAAATGCATGAATTTGAGGAAAGATAGGGGATATGGCACGCATTGCATTTTTTGAAATAGAGAAGTGGGAAGAAGAACATATTAGAAATAACCTGTCTGAACATGATTTGTACTTTACCCACGAAAAACTAAACGAAAAAAATGCTTCTTTAGTACGAGAAGCAGAAGTTATTTCGACTTTTATTTATTCTCAGGTTACAAAAGGGGCAATTGATCAATTTCCCAAACTTAAGCTTATTACGACACGCTCGACCGGATTTGAGCATATAGATCTTTCGTATTGTAAAGAGAAACATATAACAGTTTCTAATGTTCCATCGTATGGTGAGCATACTGTTGCTGAGCATACATTTGCGCTTATTTTGGCGCTTTCTCGAAAAATCATTCCATCGGTAGAAAAAGCCAGACGAGGCGACTTTTCCTTAGAGAAGCTTCGTGGGTTTAATTTGTTTGGCAAAACCATTGGAGTAATTGGCGCGGGTACCATTGGGAAACGAGTGATTCAAATTGCTCATGGGTTTGGCATGAAGATAGTGATATATACTCGAACACCTGATACATCGTTAACACAGCATTTGGGAATAGAGTTTGTTGATTTACCAACACTTCTTAGAGTTTCTGATATTGTGTCGTTACATTGTCCCTATACCAAAGAAACGCACCATATGATTAACATGAGTAATATTAAGCAATTTAAAAAAGGAAGTATTTTAGTAAATACCGCCCGCGGTGGGTTAGTGGAAACGCAAGCATTGCTTCAGGGGCTTGAAGAAAAAATTTTACAAGGAGCGGGAATTGATGTATTGGAAGAAGAGTGTAGTCTGCGTGAAGAACGAGAACTGTTGACGGATGAATTTCTTAGAAGCTGCGATATTAAGACGCAGCTTCTCAATCATGTGCTACTTACGCGAGATGACGTGATTATTACTCCTCATAATGCATTTAACAGTACCGAGGCATTAGCGCAGATTTTAGAAACAACAGCTTTTAATATCCAAAACTTCTTGAGTGGAAAACCCCGAAACGAAGTGACTTAGTTCTAGTTACTTAGCCCATAGAGCTTAGAAAAAAAATGCTCGGAGACCTTTTATAGAAATATAATCTTGGTTTGCTTAATTTAAGACTCCTTGACAAAAAATTATAATAGGGTTATTATATCCCCTGGAGGGGGATACTCTCATGTATGTATAGGCCAAAAGATACCCAAGAAAGAATACTTCACAGGTTAAAAATTACTCAAGGCCACCTCAAAAAGGTTATTAAAATGGTTGAAAATGATGAATATTGTATTGATGTACTTCATCAATCTCAAGCGATTCAGAAAGCTTTGAAGGAAGTAGATCATCTCATACTTGAAAACCACCTACAAAAATGCGCGGCTGATGCTATTCAAAAAGGTGATAAACAGAAAGCGATCCAAGAAGTAATGGAATTGTTTAAGAAGAGAGACTAAGAGAAATCCAATTCTCAAGCACCAAATTTCAAATAATGATTAATATTTAACGTAAAAAATGTTTTGAGTTTTGATCAATAAAATTTATCTAATAATTGATAATTGGAATTATGAATTAAGCAGAGGAAAGAAGATATGGTTTTAGACAAGATTGTCGTTGCTTTAACAGGGTTAACAGGAATAATTTTTGTATATTGGTTTTTTTTGATGAAAAAAGATCAAAAGGTTATTGTTTCA
>CAZVON010000033.1:9017-9932 GCA_964628435.1 uncultured Gammaproteobacteria bacterium | reverse complement strand
GAGTCAATGCCATAAATTGTCATGTAATTCCAAGGCTAATCCTACTCCCTACGGATTAAACCCTAGATTACATCCTGTACATAGTAACACAGGTATATTCTTTTTTCAAACCCCAAATTCACTTTATGTTTTGTTGCATGAAAAAGGCGCGCTTTTTTCGGACGGATCCGAGAAAAACGCGCCTGCCTGCAAGGCAGATGTACTTAAGCGAGGGTGGGGCTTATTTTCCTCAGGCGGAAAATGCCCCAGCTCACTAGAGCTATACCTGCCAGTCGCACGATCCACACCGACGGCTCGGTGGGAACTACCCCAAATATCTCTGGCTGGATCCTGACACCAATAAAGGTGATAGGGATGCCCAGAAGTACTTGGGTTGACGTCACCAAGATGAGTACGTATGAGACAGCAACTCCCTCCTTCTTCTTGGCAACCACATCGAAGCCGATTCCAAGGTATACGCAGAGCATGGTCAGCGCTATCCAGATCATCGTCGATCCGGATGAGATCGCGCCACCCATTGTGTCCAGCAACACGCTCCAGTATCCTCTGGCTAGCGCGATTGAGATCGCTGCGATCGTTCCGGTTGTTGCCAACCAGAACAACCGCCACACGAGGAAGTTGACGCCGTCTTTACTTGCTCGCGCTCCTCTTTGCTCGAGTACTGTGCTAACGGCTTTGAGGGGATTTGACACGAGCAGGACGGAAACGACGACCACTATTGTGGCCGACAGCGACCCCCCAAACGTTGCCAGGATACACCCCAGCATGGATACTACCCCAGACAGCCAAAACTTGCGCAGCGCCAGCTGGTTCTTGGAGACGTCGTAGAATACAGTCATCAAGACAGCTAGGCTACTGAACGCAATTATGACACTGGGGTCTGCCTCTTGGCTGCCTCGCAGGAGACCCAGTGTG
>CAZVON010000033.1:305-9007 GCA_964628435.1 uncultured Gammaproteobacteria bacterium | reverse complement strand
AAGGCTGGGATTCCGCCAGTGACAAGGGCGTAGACCTGCATTCCCTTGTTGCGGAGCATGAATCCGGCGAACTTGGGATCGAGAACCTTCTTCCCAAAAAGGAGGGAGAATACGATACTGCAGACAACGCCGGTCCATCCTCCGACGATGAGATATGCGGATACAGCGGTCATCTTGTCCACCGCTATGATCTGGTTGTGGACAATGATGTTGTCTGTAGCCCTAAAGCCAGCTGTAAACAGTCCGGCTAAAAGGCACATGACGAAGACAGAACGCCAGCCTGTGTCTTGGCTCTGCGGGGATAAGACGGATGCCATGGCTCCTCCTTACTATCCGGACGCTGGATAGGTCAGATGCATTAGCTCGCGCACGCGCTCGACAACCGGAAGGCACGCTTCCCTTGCGGCTCCGGTGCCCTCTTCGAGGATCTCGCGGATGTCGACGCTCTGGTATTGCTCCCGCCGCTGGCGGATAGGGTCGAGAAAGTCATTGAGTGCTCTTGCGAGCCTCGTCTTGACTTCTACATCTCCTACCTTGCCCGCGCGGTACCTCCTCCCAAGATCGGATACCTCCCTTTTGTTTGGGTTGAATGCTCGATGGTAGACAAACACCGGGTTCCTCCGCGTGTCGCCGGGGATGTCTGCTCTTGTTCGCTTGGGGTCGGTGAACATACGCCTTACCTTAGACTCTACCGTTGCGGCATCGTCTGAGAGGTCAATGGCGTTGTTCAGGCTTTTGGACATCTTGGCTTTTCCGTCGATGCCCACCAGCCTTCCGACTTTTCCCACAAGAGGCTTGCAGGGTGTGAACACCGGGCCATAGGTTCTGTTGAATCGCCTCGCAAGAATCCGCGCGTACTCCAGGTGAGGCACCTGGTCGCGCCCAACAGGAACGAGGAGCTCGTCATCTCGACTCGGCGGGATAGGCGACACCATATAGATGTCGGCTACCTGGTCCACGGGGTAGTTCATAAACCCCATGGTTGCTTCCGCCTGGCTCTTCAGCTCGGCCTTGAGCGTAGGGTTGTGCATCACCTCCCGGTAGCGAGCGATCATCGTGAACAGGACGGACAGTTCATACCGTTCCAAAACCTGACTTTGCAACACGAAATGTACGTGCTTCAGGTTTGGATCGAGCCCGACCGCCAGCCAGTCGAGGACAACCTCGCGCACTGATTGAGTCAGCAACGCGGGGGTGTCTGCGTGTGTCGTGAGTGCCTGGACGTCTGCGAGCAGGAAATAGCACTCATATTCCCCACTGTCCTGAACCTCCCTCCACTGCTTTAGGGCACCCACATAGTGACCCAAATGCAGGGATCCTGTGGTACGCATCCCTGTGAGAACCCGCTTTGTAGCCACGCCTTCCCTCCTTTTGCCCAAATTGTGCCGTCGCATATGCCGGCAACTCCTTGCCCACTATATAATTGACCCAGAGGATAACATGACGAGCAAAGAGTTGCCGACAAAATTTAGTTGTTAAAGAGCAATTCAATATTTAAAAAAAGAAAAGATCTTATAATTGAAGCGATTATACCACTACATGCAACTTTTTACATGTACGACAGAAAATATAATAAGACCCACAGGTTTGGTTTGGAATGTACTTTCGCACAATTCCCCTGTGGGTCTAGAACATTGGATAGTTTACAGGAATTCATAAATGACCGCTTTTTGGCCAATTCGACTTCTTGCAAACGGGTTTGAGTGGCACAGGGGAGGGGAATCGAACCCCTGTCTTGGGTTTTGGAGACCCCCGTCCTACCAACTGAACGACCCCTGCAGGCGCTCCACTCAAAATTTAGATTCAGTTTTGCTCGAAAAAGGACTTAGATTTGCATTTAGCATCCATGTTCTTCTTCAAAGAAACTGACAATTTTAAGGTTCTTTACTTAAGGACGTTGACATTTGTAGTGTTGGCATTGACAAGCACTACTTACTTATCCTATTGGAGAGTATAAATTCATGCGGTTTAAAAGTCAATATCCTTACAATAAGATTTTTATTTGATTATTAGCCGTGATACTGTTAGAATTCAAAATTATGTCGGCGGAACAAAACAGCGGTCCCAAAGATGAGCTCGCAAAATGGCGAGTTGAAATAGATGCTGTTGACCATTCTATCCTCGAACTTCTAACTCAAAGATTTGAGATTACCGAAGAAGTTGGACGCTTCAAAGCCGCAAGAGGAATGAACCCATACGATCCGACGAGAGAGGCTTCGCAAATAGAAAGAATATCTCAACTTGCTCAAGAGTATGGACTGGATGAAGCAATGGTACAAAGTGTTTTCGGTGTAATAAGAGAAAGAGTTAGAGATAGACATGCAGAAATTGCGAACACAGAAACGCCGAAGGTAGGTCCGTCTTTTACCCTACTTGAGCAAATGAGGATAAAATTTAGACACATTCATCACGATCCAGTTCTTACCATTAGTGATGTTGTTGGAATTTTTGACCTTCCTCCCTCAAACATGGTTAAAGTAATGATTTTTCATGCAAGAACACCTGATAAGTATATAGTTGCTGCTCTAAGAGGATCAGACAAAGTGGATTGGAAAAAACTTGCCAATGCGGCTCGTGTGCCTCGTCATGGATTAACTTTGGTAGATAAAGAACAAGTTGAGAGCGTAACAGGAATTCCCCTTGGAGGATTGAAACCATTTGGTTACGATCAAAGATTTTTAGTTATTTTTGATAGTGATATTTTAAAAATTCGAACTGTTCTTTGTAGCGCAGGTACAAATACAGATAGTCTGGCCCTTCTCTCTAGCGATCTTCTTAGAGTAAGTGGAGGGATAAAAGCCTCTATTCGGCAAAACACTGGTCCAACCTGAAGTTAAAAGAAATAAGAGATAAAATAAAAATATAACAAACGAAGCCATAAAACCAAACAGTGGAAAAGTTGCGTTTGCCGCAAATAGAAATAGAACTTTTTGACAGCCAAAGGTTAAAAGTAGAATTTGATACTCTGTATCCCCAACTCTCTTCTATAATAGTGAATGCTCTCGGTAAAACGCCTGGGGATTTAAAGGAAGTTGTCAGTGAATTTGAATTTGTTTTAGCCGTAAAAGAAATGGGTAAAATTGTAGGGTTTGGAGGATATGTTATAGAAAAAGTTCCTGGTCTTGGTAAAGTAATTTATGAATCAGGTAAAATGGTACAAAAAAATATACAGGGGAAAGGGTATGGAACTCAAATTACACAAAGAGCCCTTTCTTTGCATCTCGATGCAAAGTATTTAACTTTTTCTACGCAAAATCCCGGTCAAATTTTATCAACGATAAGGGCAATTCCAGACGCAATCTTCGCACCTATAGATATAGGATATGATCAAGATCCAGACTTTCGAAAAGATTTAGAGCTCATTTTCGACCACACCCATAGAACAAATATCGATTTCTCAACAGGCATAAGAAAAGGGGTATATTCGAGAGAGCGTTTTGGGGACTATGAAGTGGATATGACAAACGAGAAAATTGCAAGAATCGAAAGACGGTTGCTCGAGCTGGGGCTAAATAGAGATAAAGGAGATGGTGTTTTTGTAATGGCTAGATTGCATTGTACTGGTTGACCAATGTCGAACATCACCACTCCCGGCCACCTTAATAAATTCTGTGTCTTTCTTTGCTCATAAGCAGTCATAAATCAATATCGAAACCTAGCTTGAATATTACAATACAAAAAGACTACACTTTAATCTGAATTATCTGACACTTGGAGGAATACCTGGTGTCGCATATCTGGTTACCTCGTACATAATACACACCCGGATTGAAAAATATACTACGCAGGAGTAAAATCTGCATAATGCTTGAGTCAGAGTACTTGGTAAAAGCGCCCCTACTAGACAGAGAAATTATACCTGGTAAAGAAACTTCCTTTCTTAGATTTTCAGGTGTCGAATTATCAAATCACATTGACCAACTTTCTTCTATAGTAGCTCTTCTTGCAGCAAACGGGTTTGGATTACCCGAAATGATGACCCCAGAAAGACTTAAACCAAGACTACTTAAAGAAGGTGATTTGATTATTGCCGTAGACTCAAAGGCTGAGGGGGTTGGTTTCCAAATACAAACAGTATTCCAAGCCGACGAGGAAAAATATCTCTATTATTCCCGTGTGGTCAGAAAAGACAAACAAGGACAGGGAATAGGCGGTCAACTACTTCATGCTGCTATCGAAGCACACAAGCCGACAATTATCGCTGCCCGATCACAAAATCCAGCTGAGATTTATTCTTTTATAAGAGTAATAGCAAGCCTGGGGGTAAATGATGTATTCCCTTTTACAAAATCTTTTAGTCAAGACGAGAAAGCACTTAGGGCACTTTATATCTTAGTAGAAAAACTTGGGTATTCTAAAGATACTAACTTAATTACTGGGGTATGTGAAGGTGCTTATCCAGAAGGCAGGCTTGGTGATTATGTTATAAACAAACAGCACTCTGAAATCAATGTTGTTGAAAACCAACTCCAAAAACTAGGAATAAATCGACAAAACGGAGATGCAATATTCTACTTAGCGTTTCTAAATAACTAATCGAGTTTAAACACAAACCCGTCAAGATAATTGTAGTCAATAGTTTTAGTTAACATTACAGCAGATATTTCTTTTGGATTCTTTTTATTTTTAAGAAAATAGTGGAAAAGGACTCTCATAAAAAAGCTGTGAGTAATGCATAGAATCGATTGATATGGACAATCCTTAAGATTCTTCTCTAAATGTTTTATTCTTAAATACACATCGCTTACAGATTCAACTCCTTCTTTTCCTTGCATCATAAAATTATACAGAGACTCACGAATAGCAGGCATTCCTCGTGCGCTAAACTCATCAGCACTTGTTAAAAAATACGGATCAAAATAAATTTCTTTAAGATCTAAATTTTCAATTATTTTTAAATTATTATCTGTGTTCTCTTTAATAATCTTGGATGTTTCTTTTGCTCGTCTTGCTGGACTATAGAAAATCACATCATATCGCCGACTTACAGCCTTTAATTTCTCCAAAATTTGGGCCTTGCTTTCAGGGTTAAGGCTTTGATCTAACTCTCCTTTTGCAAGTCGACAAAATTCTTCAAAAGGAAACCCTTCATAATTGAGGTATAGATTTGTTGATTTCGCATGTCTTATGAAACATACAGTTTTCATTATTGTGGAATTTTCTTAATTGTACGCGAGGCGGGGTTGAAGTAAACTATCGCCCCCGTCTTTAGATATTTGGATTTTATTCCGCCAAGTGCTCCCTTTCCTAATTCTCTTGCCCTTTGCGCACCATGAGACACTATCCCCGCATTTTCAAGAATCAACCCAGAAGACAAAGCAATAAATGGATCGTGGCCTAAGTTCATCTGTGTGGCAACTAAAATTATCGGTATTGCCTGCTTTCTGTAGTTATCAATTACACGAGAGACTTGGCCGAGGTCTTCAAATTGATCAAGATTGACCACGACACCCTCCACTTGTTGCCCTTCGGCTAAAAACTTGCCTTTGGCTTCGATAAAATCACCATCGCTTTCTGAAGACAATTCCAGCGCCTCAATATCTGACTCTCTAATTACATGGGGTAGATCGAGCTTGTCATAATTTGAAAACGACTGTTTCCGAGATTGTATTAAATGGGTAAACGCCAGCGGATCGACCATCAAGCGGGGCAATTCTCTTGGATAAACAAAATAAATATCGCCATCCGCTAAGCCCAATCGAGACCCTAAGACCTGCAAAGCATCTCGCAAGAGAGAGTACTCCTGGGTAAAAAGATATTTGACAGTTTCCCTGAGGGCCATATAAGTTTGTGCTGACTGGATGACTACTCCCAACTCTTGTCTTTCTTCACTTGATAACCTTTCTAAAATATTTTGCTGGGTAACCAATCTTTCCGCTTTTTGTCTTTCGAACTCTTTTCTATACTGACCTGACTGGCGAATACCTCTAACATATGCTACAAGAGCAGATGGTTCATCCTTCAGACATCGGTGTCGTATTTCCAACATCTCACCAGTGCTAAAATGTCTCACACTTTGATTAGCAATATCCAATGCTTCTTCTTCGGTTTCAGCATCGGCAATAGCGATGTTCACTTCAGTTATTGCACTTCCATCAAACCCTTTACTTAAGCGTGCAAAAATCATTTCCGTTTCGTCACTCTCTAATCCTAATCTTTCCCTTAACAATAACTGTAATCTTTGGGAGTAATAAAAACCCAATCGGGCAGACTTGACGAAGTTCACACAGGAGCGAGTCCTAAGATGTTCCAAAATTCCAGTACAATATCCGACCAGCTCTTCATTCATCATTCTACTCATATCAACTGCCTGCATTTCCCTTACAAAAGTGGTCATTTCTGCATATTCTATTGCTCTAAATTGATCGAGAAAGCTGTCGGCTTGCCGACGCATTCCGGTGATAAAATCTTGGTAAACCTGAAAATAAACAATGGCTTTATCACCAAATCTAGTACGTAGATCCTCAAGGGTCGGGTCTTGAAGATACAAGCCCATTTCCGGGTAAGCCCCTTTACTTGGATCGACTTGAATTGCTTCCAGATATTCTCTGACCAGAGTAGTAAAATACTCTTGTCTCGTTTCAGGGAAACCCGCATAAAAAGTGGCTGCGTCACGGGCAATACTAAAATAGGGTCTACCCCCAATATAAGACATAAAACCGATTGACTCTTCGCCAAGTGGGTAACCCATTTCCATCCTTCCAAGCTGAATTCCACCAGGAACACCATCACTTCCAGTAAAGATGTAGGCAAACACGCCAAAGTCCATTTCTGTCGGTCTTGGAAGCAACTCACTGAAATTGGCATCGCTGAATATAACCCGTTGTGTCCCTAGTTCTCTTTTTTCCTGTGCAGTAAGCTGTTGGAGTTTGAGTTTAGTTCTTTCCAGACATTCCTCTGGTGTTTCCTCAATCTCAACTCTGCCCAAATCAGCAGTTAGCCTTCTGGCTTGTAAAATATACAGTCGATCACCAACTGAGGCAAATTCTATATCTTGTGGCTGTCCTTCATATAGGTTTTCTATTATCGCCGCAGAATCTCTTATCTGTTTAATAACATCGGCTGAAATAGGTCTTATTTCAAATCCTGTTGATGCTCCAATAGAACCGTCTTTGTCAAGAAGAATTGTGCTTCCGTGAGTTTCTCCATCCATCAATACCGATCCTAAACCTTCAACATACTGAATTAACAAGTTACCCTCGTTAATTCCTGTATATACAACCCCTGCCCTTTCGGGGTCAATCAACCCTTGAACCACCAACCCCATTTTTATCTCAGAAGGTTTTTTGCCGTGCAAAGCCATAAATTCCACTACCTCAGAGCTTCTAGTGTGGGAATAGACCCTTTCAACTACACTTTGAATATCATCTTTTTCCCTCAAATAGTAACTTTGAAAAACCCCCGCCATACTTAACTCTTTACCGTCTTCACAATTCGCAGAGCTTCTTACAACAACTCTCCCTCCAAGTTGTTCCCTAATGAGCTCAAGCTTGGGTATTAGACCAGGAGGTAGTGTTCCAGTTTGGACATAGCAATCATGAGCTTCGGTTGTCACACAAAACCCATCGGGAACAGGTAAGCCAGCCTGTCTCAATTTTCCAAGATTAATAGCCTTACCACCGAATAAAGAAGGATCGTGGTTGCCAATTTCATCAAGCAAATAAATAAACCGAGGAGTTTGTCTAACTTCCTGTGAAGCAGTGCGAACTAACCCCAACTCTGGGGATATACCACTAAAACTCCCCCCAGAATTAGGGTCTACTTTCTCTGAGTGTGAAGTATAGAGTTCTGATTCGTAATTTGGCATAAACCTCCCCTTTTTAATAAATAAAAACCCTTGTAAACTCCCAAGAATCACTTCTTAGAAATTCACAAGGGTCTTTTTCAAGACGGTGCCACCTTGCTTCCTCTCCAAAGCTTTCTATGTATGGAGAGCTCATTCCTGGCGTGCTCCGATATCCGACACACGCTGCTGTCTTTTACGGTTTCGCCTCCGTAGCATACTTTTGCTCTCCTCCCCAGTTCCAACCCTCTGGATCAATGGATTTAAGAATATTTAACTACAAATATTATACAACTTTATGTCATACAGATCAATTATTTAAAAATCGACCTAATCGGAGTTTTAAGGATAAACTCATCAATTCTTTTCCTGGCTTCTGCTAGTTTATCCTGATGGTCTGCTAAATAACTTTGCACATCTTGAGTTACTGCCTTTTTACTTGTCAAATCAACTTAAAAGTAGTTTTGCACCAAACTCCAATAATTATTATTGACAGACTTTTTCTAGAAGAATATAATAGCCAAACTCCAAGAGCTAAGCATTAGTTACCGGTTACTTGGTTACTAGGCCTTTTTTATGATAGAGACTAAAAGAGCTAATCTGGGACGAAACGAAATTCATGCTGAATCTCGAGCTGGTTTTGATCATTTGCTTTCCGCTGCACAATTAACACCAAAGTTATTAGAAGAAAGAATTTTTCCTCTCTCGGACATTTTAGAAGCTGATATTGGTCCTGGTCCAAGGTTTAGGACCCTTCATTATCTGTCTGAAGATGATGCAGTTTTGACTTTTTCTGAAGAACCAACTACCAGAACCGGGCTTTCAATGCATAGAGCAGCTGAGATTTTAGGAGCCAGATCAACACTTATTTTAAATGCTGGTGAAGGAACAAGTTTAGCTAAAATGGAAAGCAGATTAG
>CAZVON010000033.1:0-273 GCA_964628435.1 uncultured Gammaproteobacteria bacterium | reverse complement strand
TGATTTAACAATCCGTTTTGTCTGTCCCGAAGATTTAAAACCAAGGAGAGAGGATTATGATTTTTTAGAAGAGAAAGGTGTAAATATTGAAGAGTTTGAAGATTTAAAAGGAGCAGTAATTGATGCTGATTTTGTTTGTGGTTCAAGATACCCTGCCAATCACGATTCTAGATTTAAGGAAATTTCTGATTTGGATGAAAGAGTGAAGCTAGCTGAAGAATATTACGGGCTTCGTCGAACTTATCTGACTGAAGAGGTTTTAGATGCCATGCC
>CAZVON010000032.1:0-10115 GCA_964628435.1 uncultured Gammaproteobacteria bacterium | reverse complement strand
GGGGATGATGATAGCAAACAATAAACTGAGCCATTATTAAAAAGATATTCAGAAAAAAAATGGGTCATAGATAGAGCGACATTGCAGGTGATTTCGTCAGAAATCATTCCGAAGAATGCTATTTTAACGCCGCATCAAGGAGCGTTTGAGAAGCTTTTCAATTTCAAATTATCCAATCAACCAATTAACCAATCAACAAATAGGAGCGTTCAAGAAAAAGCAAGAGGATATAACTGCGTAATTCTTCTTAAAGGACAGGTGGATATCGTTTGCTCGCCCAAAAAATGTGTCAAGATTGAGGGAGGAAACCCGGGGATGACCAAGGGAGGGACTGGCGATGTTTTGGCAGGACTTGTGGCAGCGTTGTATTGCAAAAACGATGCGTTTCTAGCAGCTTGTGCAGGAAGTTATATCAATAAAAAAGCAGGTGAAGCATTATTTAAGCGAGTTGGTATATATTTTAACGCCTCTGATTTGGTTGACGAGATTCCTTCTGCCATGAAGGATCTTCTATGAAAATTACTATTGCGGGAAGAGGAATATGGGGACACGCATTGGGAAGTCTTCTTTCTGAG
This sequence comes from uncultured Gammaproteobacteria bacterium, assembly GCA_964628435.1. Classification (GTDB taxonomy): domain Bacteria; phylum Patescibacteriota; class Microgenomatia; order Levybacterales; family UBA12049; genus CAZVON01. The sequence goes on along the minus strand of CAZVON010000032.1, from coordinate 9,540 downwards.
AATAACCACCTATTTACCTATTGGGATAAAATCTCAAGGATTGATTCAGACATTGTTGTTTTAGCACTTCCGGCTGAAGGAATTCGAAGTGTTATGCACTCTCTGGCAGACGCCTCAGATCTTGTTGTAGTAAATACATCAAAAGGCATTGAGCAATCAACGCATAAACTGCCCTACGAAATAGTTTCTGAGAAGAAAATATTCCATTATGTTTCTTTACTTGGTCCAAGTTTTGCACAAGAAGTGTTGTCGCATATGCCTACCAGTGTGAATCTCGGGTATATCGACAAAAAAAATGCAATAATTATTCAAAAACTTTTTCAAACAGAATACTTTCGAATTACCTGTGTGCGTGGAGTAGAGGCAATAGAAGTTGCAGCTGCTTTAAAGAACATCTACGCTATATTGCTTGGAATATTGGATGGATTAGGATTTGGCGCAAATACAAAAACACATATGATAACATTGGCATATGAAGAAACGCTTATGATCATTACCTTATTAGGGTATGATGTCGATAGGAAAGCGCAGTCTGGAATTTTAGGTGATTTATTACTTACGTGCACGAATACCACGAGTAGAAACTTTACGTTTGGCAAATATCTTGTTACATACCCAGTTGATATTTCCTTGCAAAGAACTGGTGGTACGGTAGAAGGCTGGTCGTCGCTTGAATCAATTCAGTACCTGACTCAAAAAGTTAACAAGCGGGTTTTGCTTGTTGAGTTATTAAAAATAATGAAAACTCATTCAAAAAAATCAGCAGACATGAGGAATGTTTTTTTGCAATATGTACATCATGCCTAAAGAAAAATTAATGGCTTACAGTGGATTTTTAATAACAGGGATTATCTATGTGTGCCTCTATTTATTTATTCGATATACTGTCTCTGATACAACAGCGTTTATCGAACAAATAAAAGAATTTTATAAAGACTATGGATATTTTCTTGTCTTTTTTGGCGCGGTCCTGGAAGGCACTTTTTTACTGGGTTTATATATCCCTGGTTCAACGGTTGTTCTTTTGGGAGCCGCATTATCGCGAAGTGGAGTTGTGGCGTTTCCTTTGGTATACGTGTTGGGAACAACAGGGTTATTGGTAGGATATTGCTTTAATTATTTATGTGGACGGTTTGGATGGTACCATCTATTAAAAAAATTAGGGTTTGAAAAGGGAATTATTATGGCGCAGCATAAGATTGAAAAATATGGTATGCGGGCAATTCTGGCTGGTTACTTTTTTCCAGGGAGCGCGTCGTTTCTCTCCACTGCGTGTGGAACACTCAAGGTGCCGTTTCTTTACTTTCTTGGTATGAGTATTATTGCGCAGGGATTTTGGAGTTTGTGGTGGGGAGGACTCGCATATGTCTTTGGACTTACCTTAGTTGAGTTTATGATGAAGTATTTTGGATTAGTAGTTATGGGGGGATTGGTTTTATGGTTTGTTAAAAGAAATTTTAAAAAAAAATAAATAGCTATTTTCTTTCAAGTTGCCGCAGTATTTTTGATAATTGAATGGTTATAAAAACCGCAAGCGATGTCACCAGCACTGCGTAAATAACAAGAGAGATAAGACCGCTTTCTGTCGGGAGAAATTTTTTAATGTAATTATTTACAAATTCTTGGATAACATTGTTCCAAGCCAGAGCAGCAACCAACCCAAAGCCAGAGGTTGAGAGGGTAACCATCTGACGCACAACTTCGATGTGGAGTTTTCTTCTCGACTGGTTTTTGTGTTTGTGGGCCACAATGTAAAGTATATCATAGTTGACTCTTTTCGGGAAATATGCGTGAATATAAATAGGATACCCATGTATCAACCTAAGTACACCATCACCAACAAAATCTTAAAAAACATCGGCATCATAGAAGCATGTAAAGAGGTCATTGATCACGCGCCTTTATTGCCATATTACGAGAAAGAATTTCGGCAAGATGCTATAGCAAGAACCGTGCATCATGGTACGCATATCGAAGGCAACGAGCTAAACCTTAACCAGGCGGAAAAAGTCTTAGCAGGTAAAGAAGTAGTAGCGCGAGACAGAGATATTCAGGAAGTTATTAACTACAGAAAAGTCATGGAATACATAAGTAATGGAGAGATAAAGGGCCAGAGCTTAGATATTTCGGATGAAGTTCTCAAAAACATTCACAGATTAACCGTTGATAAAATATTACCCAAAGAAAAGTGTGGGGTATATCGAAAAACACAAGTCGTAGTGCGAAATAACTGGACTGGGGATGTAACATTTCGGCCTCCGCAAGCTCATGTCCTTGAACAACACATTCGCAGTTTCCTCATGTTTGTCGGTCAAACGTCAGATATTCACCCGGTACTCAAAAGCGGAATTGCTCACTACGAACTGGTTAGAATCCATCCATTTTTAGATGGTAACGGTCGGGTAGCGCGTGCGTTGTCTACCCTTATTTTATACAAAGAAGGATACGATATTCGACAGTTTTTTTCTTTAGAAGAATATTTTGATCAAAACGCAGATTACTATTATGAATCCTTACAAAGTGTAGAAAAAAATAATGGGGAGCAAACAGAGTGGCTTGAATATTTTACGCAAGGACTAGCCATAGAACTGTCTAAAATTAAAGACAAAATTGAAAAAATATCGGTTGATAACAAAATTCGCCAAAAATTGGGTGGAAAACCATTACACCTGACGTCTCGTCAACTCAAGATTATTGAATATATTCAAGAAACCGGTTTTTTGCAAAACCAAGCTTTTAAAACCCTATTTCCCATGGTATCGGAAGATACCGTGCTGAATGAACTAAAAGTACTCATGGAAAATGGGATTATAAAAAAACATGGGGTTACGAAAGGCGCCCGCTATATTATGGTATAACCTTTTCTTACAATAGACCTCTTGCATAATAGGCAGTTGAGGAGTAGCATCAAACTATCCTGTTCAAACTATGACAGTCATTCCCGCAGAAACTGCGAATCGTCCTAAAACAGATTGTGAGTTAGAAAGAGCAACAGTTAATTATGATAGTCTTTCGTTATGTGAACAAGGAGTCATTGCTGGATCAGTGGATGTAGGTGGGGAAATAGTGCCTTTCTGTGATTTATTAGAAACTGTAGCAACAAGAAAATTACCAGCAGTAAAAATCTTAACTCCTGTAGATTTGTTGGGAATATCCCCAGAGACGCCGCAAGACGAGGTAAAAGCACGGGTGGATCGAGTACAGCTAGATCGAGGAAGAATGGCAAGAAATCGAATGCTCAGAGGCGTTATGCCTGTTTTATCGCAACGAACCTCAAGAGACTTAAGAGAACAAGGACTAAGTCCATGTTTGCAACCATCAGAAATACTTTTTTTCGATAGAGAAGCTTATGGTATTGCTCCTCGTGTCTCTTTTATGTTAACCACTCGAGACGGCCAACCTTCAAATGACCAAGCACTTTTAGATGCAACATGTGAGGTAAGAGAGGATCTACGACCATATCTGTCTTTTAATCGTCCTGTATATGAAGATCCTGATCAAAACGTTCGCTATTTGGGATTGAATATGACTATATTTCATTCTCCAGAAGCTAGAGAAGTGTTTGTTAGGAAAGGAAGAAAAGGTGACGTTCTGATTGCTTCTAGAAAACTTCATGTGCTATAGTGCAGGAAATGATAAATGGCGATAAAACCATTGCTCATCGCATTTCCCATATTTGGGAGTCGCCGAATTTTTTCGCGATTTTTGGAGCAATTAAGCGCCCGCCCCACCCAATCAAATTATATCTTGTGCTTGATGTTGAGATAGACTGTAAATTCAGCCGTATGCTATACTACAGTCTTATAGCATTACTCTGTTTTCCAGAGTATTTTTTACGGATAAAAAAAACAGCATAAAAAGCGATGAGCAGATTAGAGAGAGGAATTTACCTCGGTCTCAATGGAATAAATCGTGGAATTGCTTTTCCATCAGTAAAACCAGATGTATTATCTGCGGGTCAAGAAGAAAAGCAGCAAGAACCATTGCCTCCTGCTCTTAACGTGGAGAATTTATCTGCTTGGTACGGCGACAAACAAGTATTGAATGGGATACATCTTGCTATACAACCAGGGAAAATAACAGCAATTATTGGACCGTCTGGTTCTGGGAAATCAACGTTGCTTCGCTGTTTGAATAGAATGTTTGAGACTGTTCCTGGCGCACGGGTATCAGGAAGTGTTTTGTTTGATGATGGGAGTGGAGAGCCTGTGGACATATATGACCCAACCGTAGATCCCATACGAGTGCGAAGAGCAATTGGAATGGTATTTCAAACTCCAAATCCATTTCCCACGCAATCTATCTACGGGGATGTTTTACATGGGCTAAGGTTTACAGGGGAAGTTCCATCTACAGAAGCAAAACGAGATGCGTTAGTAACCGAGCTTTTAACACGGGTTGGGCTATTTGGTGAAGTTGTTGACCATTCTGCGAAACCCTCTTTGGTTGGTAGGTTAAGAGGAAGGCCAATAACGTTAAAACACAAATTAGGAAGGTCTGGTGCTTTATTGTCTGGCGGTCAGCAGCAGCGGTTGGTAATTGCACGAGCACTTGCGGTAAATCCAGGAGTGCTGCTTATGGATGAGCCGTGCTCATCTCTTGATCCGATTGCGACACAGAAAATAGAAGATTTAATGGGAAAGTTAAAGGGTGACTATACTATTGTATTGGTGACGCACAAAATGGAACAGGCAGCCAGGGTTGCCGACCATACCGCCTTTATGTTGGGAGGAGAACTCGTTGAACACGGGGATACTTCGGACATTTTTACCAATCCAAAAGATCCTCAGACAGAAGGTTTTATTACTGGAAGATTTGGATAGGCTATTTGGAATTTAACACCCAGCAGCATGCTCTGCTCAGCGGAGTTACTGTGTTGGTTCATTTCGCTTCCTTCCACGTGAGTTCAATATTCCGTGGAAAAAAGGTGTTGGATTTATCCTAGGACAGTCGGCCAGGAGTACACATCATAGCTTGGGCAAGCGGTTAAAATTGAGATTGACCGATAAAGGAAAATCATTTATAGTTGTGACATAGATTTATGACGTTTTCAAAATTAGCGCAGTATTTTGAAAAATTAGAACAGACTTCTTCTCGTCTTGCGTTGATTGATATTTTGGCTGATGTGTTTAAACATACCTCCTCTGATGAAATAGCTCAGATCATTTATTTAACCCAGGGCCGTGTTGCGCCGTTTTACGCGCCTATCGAAATCGGCATGGCAGAAAAAACTGTTGCCCAGGCGGTTGCGAATGCGTACGGATCGTCTAAAGACAATGTTTTAAAACATTATAATAAGCTTGGTGACATGGGATTAGTTGCTTCGCGACTAAATGAAAAATTAAAAATTAAAAATGCCTTGCCTGCCGGCAGGCAGGAAAAATTATCGGTACGAGAAGTGTTTGATATTTTGACTCAGATTGCCCAAACAAAAGGGGATGGGACGGTTGAGAAGCGGCTGACCTTGCTGTCTGATCTTTTAAAAAGAGTAGATGCTATTTCCGCAAAACATTTAGTAAGAATCCCACTCGGTACCAGTAGGCTTGGCATTGGTGATCCAACTGTGCTTGATGGCTTGGCTCTCGCTATTTTGGGAGACCGTTCAAAGAGGAACTTGTTAGAAAAGGCATATAACGAAACCTCGGATTTGGGTCTTATTGGTGAGACATTGAAAGAAAAAGGATTGAAAGCAGTTCAAAAACTAAAAATCACTGTTGGCAGGCCAATTCGGTCGGAGCTCTGCGAGCGGCTCCCAAGTCCAGAAAAAGTAATTGAGAAAATGAAAGAAGTATCGGCGCAGTATAAATTTGACGGGTTTCGGGTGCAAATCCACAAAGACGGCAGTAAGATATCGATGTTTTCAAGAAATCTTGAAGATATGACGCACATGTTTCCGGAGCTTATCAAAGGCACATTGAAACAGGTAAAAGCCAAAACAGCGATTTTAGATACAGAGGCTTTGGCATATAACCCAGAATCCGAAGAATTTTTGCCTTTCCAGGAGACAACGAAACGCCGAAGAAAACATAACATCGAAGAAGTTGCTAAAAAACTGCCACTTCGGGCTTTCGTGTTTGATCTTCTGTATAAAGATGGAAAATCATACATTGATGAACCGCTATCGGTTCGATTAGCACAGCTTAAAGCAACTGTTCATGGTGAAGACATTTTGATCCCTTCCAAAACTCAAACCTTGACCGATCCAAAACCCCTTGCAGTTATGCTTGATGACGCGATTTCAAAAGGACTGGAAGGGTTGGTGGTTAAAAGAGTTGATTCATTATACGAAGCAGGCGGGCGGAATTTTAACTGGGTTAAACTCAAGCGCCATTCTGCCGGAGAATTGCACGATACTATTGATTGTGTAGTTTTGGGATACATTGTTGGAAAAGGAAAGCGCACTGCATTTGGCGCAGGAGCGCTTTTGGTTGGCGTGTATGATGAAAAAAATGATGAGTTTGTGACCGTTAGTAAAATAGGAACCGGATTAACGGATGAAGAATGGACAGAGATTCACAAGCGTGCGGATAAAATAAAAATAGATCACAAACCAGCCCGCGTCAATTCGATTATTTTGCCATCGGTGTGGGTTAAACCACAAATTGTGATAGAAGTGTTGGCAGATGAGATAACGCGAAGTCCGGTGCATACGGCCGGGACAGAGATAAGTAATAAGCAAGAAGCAATAAGTGGGGAGAAAGAGCCGGGGTATGCCTTACGGTTTCCTCGTTTGGTTTCCTTCAGAACTTCGGACAAACGCGCAGAGGATGCAACAACCGTAAAAGAGTTAATTGAAATGTACAAGCAACAAGGAAAAAATAGAAAAGACTAACTTTTTACTATTATATTAGTAATAGTGTTAACTGAAAAGGAAATAAAAAATATGAAGAGATCGCAAGCATTGAAAATTGTTTCTTTTTTTTGTATAATCCAGCCATGTCAAGAATAGATATGGATCCTGGTTTGCGAGGAAAGGCAATGGGGAGGAAAGCAGTGCCTGCTGCTATTGTTGGTGTTGTAGTTGCTGCTTGTACACAAGCCGAACCCATACAGCCTTCACCAATTCCATTGGCACCTGCAAAAGATAAGGGGAGCATTGGAGATATATCCATTGATACTGAGGTACGTGAGTTAAGACAGAAAGATAAAACACTGACTCTTGTTTTGGCAAGACGGATACTACGTCCAGAGTTTTTAGACCGTTTTAGCGACGTTCTTGAGTATCATCCCGAGTTGATGGGAGAATCAGGACAATTTGTATCTGCTGGATCAACCATTACCCTTGGTGCGCGACAAGAGGCAGAAATGCGTGTCATAAATGACTATCGTGCCGGTATTCCAGAGAGAAGCACGTTTGAAGTGAATGTTTTACGCTCGTCTGGTCAAAAACCAGCGTTGGCACAGCCTGACTTAGGGCCTGATAAAAGTGGTGTTCCTCGCATAAAACTTGAGAGGTTAAAGCAATTGACTGACGAGATTTTTATTCTGCCGAAGGATGTGGTATGGGAAGAAAGAGATTTTGTTGCATTCGGGCAAGGGCAATACGAGGATGGTAGAAGAATTGGCGTTAGAGTAATTGAAAATGGGTCAATAACTCTTGAAGTTCGTTCTAAGCAGCTTCCGCCTCCACGATCGCCATTGCCACCGTTAAGAGAAGAAGATTAATTACTGATATACTGTATAATGGAATCAGCTCGATTTTTTGGAAGTTCGTTTTTTGAGAAGAATTTCGTTGTAGCCACCTTCTTGCGCCACTTATTTAACTATACCAGAGATTATCTGTTAAAAACTGCAAAGAGATTTTTTATCAGTATGAGCAAGTCATTGACTGTTTTTTCCAGGGCTGATTGTTTTTTTTGAGATTCTTCTAGTTTTCCTTCGAGCTCTGCGATTTTTTTATGTAACTCTTCAACTCTTCCTTGAGTTTCGGTAGTCGGGAAAGGAGTAATGTCCAGCTGTTTTTGAATGGTTTTAGTCGGTATATTCGTTACGAAAGGAGTTACCGGTAATTTTGACTCGTCAACATTTCGCATTTTGTCAATTAATCTTCTTGCATACGGGTTTTCTCCTAAAGTGTCACAGGGATCATCTTCTTTGCATGCTTTAACGCTAAGATAAAAAGGTGAAAATGCAGCAATATTCAGAGTGGTTTTCGTTTCGGTAGTAGGGGGATACGGAAGGTAAGGTGTAATTTTGTTCCCCTTCTCGTCCAGCATCGAGGAAAATACAGCATACTTTTGTGCCCATGGGATTTTTTGCCAGTGGACTACTACTTCACGCTTGGGACCACCAAGATATTTTTCGCTAATCACATCAATATGTGGGGTATTGTCAGCATCGTTAACCCGGCCATAGTTTTGCAGTTGCTTGGAGTAATAATCATCGCCATAGGCTACTTTGGTTTCCCGCTCCTGTGTTTTCCCGTCCACCGAAACAGTGACTGTTACAGTTCGCTGTTCTGCGGTTGCTGATTTTGCCTGAACATAAAAGTCGCAGATTTCCTTCCACTGGAAATTTGGTTGACCGGTATAGTAGTGCCTTGTTATGTAGGTACCATCGTCAGGAGGGGTAAATGGGGTAATAGTATCGCTTTCTTTACTGTCTTTAAATGCGAATGTTGGTTGTAATTCGCTGCAAGACCCAGAAGAATAAATCTCTGCATTGAGGATAAAGGTTTTAGTTTGGTCAAAGGGTCTCTGAGGAAATGCATACAGCGCAACTGGACCGCCGCCTGCGTACATGGAAGACGGAACTGCTGTTAATAGGGTAAACCCTGTAAAGACGCCAATCAACCACTTATTCATATGGTTGAGTTTGATTATAAGGAAAGGGTCTCGTGAAGTCAATTTTTCCATGTTATAATAACTTCGTGCAGTTTGTAGCGGATTTACATCTTCACTCCAAATACTCCCGTGCGGTTTCGCAGAATATGGTACTGCCAATAATGGCAGAATATGCAGAGAAAAAGGGCCTTGATATTTTATCTGCCAGTGATTTTACCCACACGTTGTGGTTTAAGGAAATAAGAACACAGCTGGAAGAAGCATCAGACGGTCTTTACAGACTAAAATCAGAATATCGAAATTCGAAATTAGAAACAAATTCAAAAAATAAAACATCAAATGATCAAAAAGAGCTATTGTTTCTTCTTTCTGTAGAAATAGCAAGTATTTATTCGGAGAAAGGGAAGCTGAGGAGAATTCATAACCTTGTTTTCTCGCCGAATTTTGCAACAGCAGAAAAAATCAACCAAGAATTACTGAGACGTGGATGTAACTTGTCTTCGGATGGCAGGCCAATTGTTGGGATTTCATCCAAAAACATGCTTGAACTTATTATGGCAATCGACAAGAGGTGTATGCTTATTCCATGTCATGTCTGGACGCCACATTTTGGCATGTATGGCAGTGCCTCCGGGTATGATTCGTTGGAAGAAAGTTTTGAAGATTTGACACAATATGTTTATGGCATTGAAACAGGATTATCCAGTGATCCTGATATGAATTGGCAAATACAAGAACTCATGGATCGCTCAATTCT
>CAZVON010000031.1:0-11100 GCA_964628435.1 uncultured Gammaproteobacteria bacterium | reverse complement strand
CGTTTGGATAGGAGGCAGGGTCGCTTTATTTAAACTCCCATATATCTTCTATCCTCTTTTTTATAACCTTCAACAAGTTTTTATCTTGTCCTTTGTAATAGGATGCAATAGTTCCTGCTGTCATATCAGCTAGTTGAAGAATGTTTTCTTTTGATTCGACAAATTTTAAGTCGGTAAAAATATTGTTCTTTTTGTTATCTAGTTCTCGACTTAGGTAAGTTCTTAACTCATTTCTAATCCTTCGTTCACCTCTTCTATCAAACCGAAGCTTCGCTCTTTTGATCTTACCACTATTATTTTTGAGTACTTGCATAACTGCTTAGTTAAAGAAAGAGTCAACACTTGTACGAAGGTAGTTACTATGGATCTTTTCCTTTTGAAAAATAATTGCTCGTGCTCGAAAGGGGAATTTCGAAGCTACCTCTAAGAAGCGCTCTTTTACTTTTAACCTACTTTTGTGAAATTTAAACTCAACATCATCTGGAAACTTCAAGTCTCGCCGCAATTTTTTGAGAGCAACAGCAGTTTCTTCGGCAACAAGATTGTCATCAAAGATAACAAGGGCTATAACAAATACCGTCGATGAGCCTTTTGCGAATTTAAATCCCGGATCTCCTGAGTCATCTATGAAAATGAGCATATCTTAACTTCAGCTTGATTATATCAGTTTCTAGCTTTCCTTTACTTGAATTTTTTCGTATAATATGCCTTGGAATATCTAATGCCCTCAGGTGCGGATTGTTCATTTTCTGTCTCTTCTTGCTCTTGGTAAGCAAGCATGATTTTCCATATCCAAGGCAAAAAGTGTTCAAAAGAAAGTCGCTCGGGGGCACTTAAGGACGATTAGCTCAGTTGGTAGAGCGCTTCATTTACACTGAAGATGTCGGGGGTTCAAGTCCCTCATCGTCCACAACGCTGAGGTAGCCAAGGTGGTCAAGGCACCTGTCTGAAGAACAGGCTATGCGTGTTCGACTCACGCCCTCAGCACTTTTTGCGGGAGTAGTTCAGTAGTAGAACGTCTCGTTGCCAACGAGAAGGTCGCGGGTGCGATGCCCGTCTCCCGCTCTAAAGTTTAATCAGCCACAAAACTTGACAACATGCTGCAAATATGTAAGCATAAGCTGTAACTCAATGAAGAAATTACTGCTTATTATAAGTTTCTTCATTATAACGCCAATGGTACTATTCACCACCATGGTGTATCTTTCGTATCTTTCGTACAAAAACAACTCATCCTACGCGGCATCTCTAGTGTTGGACGCAAAAACAATATCCTATGCTGCCATTCCAGTCTCGCAAGTAATCTCCCAAGCAGAAATTACCCAAGAAGATTCTCGAGTAGAAATTGTTCGGCAATTTTTTGAACGTTATAAGTCTCCACTTGAACCATATGCGAAAAATATAGTCGAGGCTGCAGATCAGCAGGGTCTTGACTTTCGGTTAATTCCAGCGATTGCTATGCAAGAATCCAATGTATGCCATAAAATCCCAAAAGATTCCTATAATTGTTGGGGATTTGGGATTTATGGAGGAAAAGTCACACGGTTTTCTGGATACGAAGAGGCAATAGAAATTGTTACAAAAACCCTTGCGAAACAATACAAACAGAACGGATTAGAAACCCCAACAGAAATCATGAGCAAATATACTCCTGGTAGCAATGGCAGCTGGGCAAGGGGAGTGACTCATTTCATGGAATCGCTGAGATAGACCGATAGTAGAAGACTTGACAAACCTATAGTCGCCTGCTATAATACTTTTTAGATCCTGAAGTATACCTCTCTACAACGTATACCTCAGGATTTTTTAATGCCTATGATTAGGCACTTTTATGAATAAACAGGTAATAGCGTTCCTGCTATTCCTCTTTATAAGCCTCTTATCTCCTCTGAGCACGAACGCCCAAGAAAAAGCTTCGCGAAGCTCAGCCTCCCTGGCACGAAACTCCGAAGAACTCGGTTTTGATCGTCGTGTACATGTACTTGCAGATTTTCTTAAGCAGCACAAATCACCTCTTGAGGCTTCGGCAAGAACCTTTGTTGAGACTGCTGATAGCCACAATATTGATTGGAAGCTGGTAGCGGCAATTTCTGGGGTAGAATCAACTTTTGCGCATCACCTTCCGTACAACTCTTATAACGCATGGGGATGGGGAATTTATGGCGACAATATGATCTACTTTACATCCTACGACGAAGGAATTCAAATAATCTCACAATCGCTGCGGCAAAGATATATGGATACCTGGGGAGCGCAAACGGTACATGATATTGGTCGCTATTACGCTGCGTCCCCTACGTGGGCAGACCGGGTAGTGTATTTTATGGCTAACATAGATCAATTTGCTTTAGATAACCCATCCAGCACCCTATCCATTTCCCTATAATTTGTGTATAATATCTTCCATACGCGGACGTGGCGGAATTTGGAGCACAGTCGCAGACAATAAGCTTGTTTGCTTGACAATGGATTCGCGGGCGTGGTGGAATGGTAGACACGCAAGGTTTAGGACCTTGTGGCCGTAAGGCTATGTGGGTTCAAGTCCCTCCGCCCGTACTAAAACACATTTTAACTTTACACTTTAATATATGACATCGGCTCTTACAAAATCAGAAGACGGAACCATTACGCTTGCCATCACAATTCCCTGGGAACAAGTACAAAAAGCACGGGAAGAAGTAGTGTCGCACATGGCGCAAAACACAACTCTTCCTGGCTTTCGAAAGGGGAAAGCGCCTCAAAAACTGGTCGAAGAAAACCTCGACCAAGAAAAGATCCGTGAAGAAACTCTCAAAAAGTTGTTACCCCGAGCATATACAGATGCATTGGAAAAACATACTATAAAACCAATTATGCATCCCCGTATCCATGTACAAAAGCTGCAAGACAATAAAGATTGGGAATTCTCAGCAACCACGTGTGAATCTCCACAGGTTGACTTAAATCATTATAAAGATACCATTCAAAGGATCACTGCCAAGAGCAAAATTGTTATTCCAGGACAAGAACAGACCGAGGTGAAGTTTGATGATATTGTAAAAGCACTTCTTGAGAATGTAAAAGTTACTATTCCTCAGGTTTTGGTAGAACAAGAAGTAGATAGATTACTCGCACAGTCGCTTGATGAAATTAAAAAGTTAGGACTTTCTTTAGATCAGTACCTCTCTTCTACCAACCGCACCCCAGAATCGTTTAGAAAAGAATACCAAGAAAAAGCAGCAAACGACATTAAACTTGAATTTGTCTTACAAAAAATAGCCATTGATGAAAAAATCAGTGTAGAAGAAAAAGAAATCGACGAAGCGATTGCGAAATCAAAATCAGACGAGGAAAGAAAGCAACTGCAATCAAACCGATATCTTCTGGCGAGTATTTTAAGGCAGCAAAAAACCCTTGATTTTTTGCGCAATGTGTGATAGGGTGAGGCGAGGATGGCAAATACTACTCAAAAGAAACCTGCCAAACAATTTATAGAAGAAAATCCAATCGAAGCGTTACGTGGGCTGACTTCTGGTGTGGGATCAGGCTTGGTAAATGAGCTGGGAAAAGAAGCAGTCTCAGATTTTTGGAGCCAATTGCTTGGAATAAAAAATTACGAGTCTCCTAAATCATCGCAAAAAGGAGAACTCAAGCAGGGACAAGAAATTGATTTAAGCCAAAAAAACAAAAAAGTTGTCCCCACCCAAGAAAAATTTCTACAACCATCCACAGAAGCAGGCATCGATTACCGTCGAGAGATTATCCATTCAAGTGAGCGAAAAATGCAGCAAGAAGATTACGAAGCACAAACAAAAATTCAAGAAATTATGATCGAAATCAATAAACTCGCCACCACAGTAAAAGAAGTGCAGGTTAAATTTAAACAAGTTACAGCTGTGTCTTCTCAACGATTAAAAAGAGCAGGAAAGTATCATTTGTCCTTTTATGAATTTTTCTTAAAAATTATTCGAGACGCGAGGCTGCAAGCAGAAAGTGGAGAGTCATGGCTGTCGGTATTAAAAAGCAAAAAAGCTCAAAGAGGATATTGGGAGATGTTCAAAAAACATGGAACTACATTTGGTTTGTCGAATGAACGCCTTGTGGCAACCCAAACAGGTTGAGCATAGCGAACCCCTGAGCGAGCGCAAGCGAGTTGAAGGGATATTGACAGTCAGTAATTAGCTTGTTATAATTAATTTAATAATGACAACACGAACAGTAATTTCTGTTATTGAAATTATTACCTCCTAAGAAGGAGTGTTCGTGTAGTAATAAAATTAGACAACCTCCTTCAATCCGCTTAGCGGATCAAAAAGGGAGGTTTTTTGTTGGACAATATGAAAAGAAATGAAGCACAGTTAACAACGCAAGCTTTTCTCCTTAGAGTTCAAATTGAAGAAATACTGAAAAAGTACGAAGAAGAGAAAGGAGGTGAACAGATGGCATATTTTGAAAGACCAGAAATGAGACGTTTTGCTCCAGACACCAAAACTCTGGCTTCTGTAGAACAAGACATAAGGATTGACGCAGGAAAAGCACAAGATTATTTTGCGCTTCTACCTATAACAAATCCTGTAAGAGTTACTGATTTTACCATTCTTCGAGCTGGTCCAACAGTTCAAGTAATGACAACTGCTTCTGTCTTAAACGGGGATGCTCACACCTCTGTTCAAGGGCATGCTCAACAAGTCGAACAAGTTGGATTAAAGGCTCTTCAAAAAGCAGTAGGATCTCAATTGCCAGAAACCGCGTCATTCAAAGTCGAAGACTGGATGCTTACAGAAAAAGATGGGATAGTCACTGGTGTTATGCGGTTTGGGAACAGCAGAATGAAATGGACATCGGAAGTAACAACAGACGAAAATCCTGATGACCCATTTCACGATAAAGTGCTTACGGATACATTAGTGCAGGGATTTAAGTACGGCTGCGTTTTACTAAGAGCAACCGGATATTAAATTATTGCTCGTTTTATTAAAGAAGCCTCCCAATTTAGGAGGCTTCTTTTGTTTTATTGACAAGCAAATTTGTATCTTGTATAATAAAGAAAATGAAGAAAGGATCTTTATTACTCCTTAATCTAGCCCTTCTCCTTGTTGAGAAGTAGCTTGGGTTTGGGAGAGAAAGATCCTTTTTTTTAAAAAAACAATACCAGCAATCTCCCGAACCAGGGAGATTTTTTTGTTGGAGAAACTATGATACATAAAGAAGCATTTGAAAATCCTAGGTTAGTAGCACAAGCAGCTTTTTTAAGAATGCAAATTACTGACATTATTAATAATACAGAAGACCCAATAGCAACTCGAAAAGAAGGAGGTGAACCACAGATGGAACGTCAAACTCGTCCTATAGATGTACGTGGAGTATACCGAACGCCTTCTGCACACATAGATGTTCAGACCCCAGAAGATTTAGCGAAAGCAGGAATTCATATAAGTACTGAGGCTATTTCCGCAACATGGGGACCAGAAGCAGTTACAATTTACCAGGCAGCTAAACGACAAAGACTAGATAATAATAGAAAGTAAGAATTTAAATCTAGTCCACCAATATAATATGTTATAATCATGATCGCTATGGTTAGTTCGTAGCAAAAATATTAGATTCGCCCGCCTTCTTAGGATCCATAGCTCAGTTGGTTAGAGCGTTACATTGACATTGTAAAGGTCAGTGGTTCGAGTCCACTTGGATCCACTATGGATTTCTATCACTCTCAACTATGACACGGGAAGAAGCATTTGCTATTTTAACTCGCTATCTAAAAAATATTAACCTTCAAAGGCATTGTCTTGCTACCGAAGCAACCATGAAAGCATTATACAATCGTCTCAATAATTCCCCTTATAACCAACAAGAAGAAGAAAAATGGGGGAATGTCGGACTGCTACATGACGCAGACTACGAAATGGCACGAGGCAAACCAGAAGTTCACGGAATGTTACTGTTTGAGAAAGAATCTACTATTCCTCCAGACATTGCGTACGCAATAAAAGCCCATAACTTTGAATATACCAAAGTACAGCCGATCAACGATATTGACTGGGCGATTACTGCCTGTGATCAACTGACTGGGCTTATTGTCGCTGCGGCACTCATTCACCCCACCTCGCCTTCTGGAGGGCCAGCTAAAAAATTAGCGCCCCTAACCGCTGATTTTGTACTCAATCGCTTTAACGACAAAACATTCGCAAAAGGAGCAACCAGAGAAACGATTCTACTGTGTGAGTCAAAACTGGGTATTCCTCTTAAGGAATTTATCGATATTACCTTAAAAGCCATGCAATCAATTAACACAGAACTTGGGCTCTAGAAAATTCTTTAAAGATATCTTCTTTAAACACGTGCAAAAACCCGTATAACTTGCTACAATTACCCCATGGATCGTAAATCCTACCGAGATCACCGTGAAATCGCAGAAGAGCTTAGACTTTTTTATATCGACGAATCTATTGGTAAAGGACTTGCGATGTGGCTACCCAAAGGCGCGACTATTCGAAGAGTACTTGAGCGATACATGACAGACTTGGAAATTGCTCATGGATATCAACATGTTATTACTCCAAATATCGCAAAATTAGATATTTACAAAAAATCTGGTCACTGGGAACATTATCACCATGACATGTTTACCCCTATGGTAAGAGATAACGAAGAATACGTGCTTCGCCCTATGAATTGCCCACATCATATTGCCTTATTTAACAGCGTCCCAAGAAGTTACAAAGAACTACCAATGCGTATCGCGGAATTTGGCACTATTTATCGTTTCGAAAATTCTGGAGAGCTGATGGGGCTTATGCGAGTACGGGCAATGCAACTTAACGACTCTCACATTTTTTGCTCGCGTGAACAACTAGTGGAAGAATTTGTTCGCGTGATAAAGCTTATAAAACAAGTATATCAAGATTTGGGAATTAAGAATTTTTGGTACCGTTTGTCTCTGCATGACCAAGCTAACAAAGAAAAGTATCCGGATAATCCCCATATCTGGGAAATGTCGGAAAATGCTTTGAGGGAAGCCTTAAAAACCGCTGGGGTTACGTATAAAGAAACAGTTGGCGACGCGGCCTTTTATGGGCCAAAATTGGATGTTCAGTTTGTGAACGCGCTTGGCAAAGACGAAACAGTTTCAACTGCGCAGATTGATTTTTATTTGCCTAAAAAATTTGACTTAAGCTATATCGGGCAAGACGGCAACCAACATGAAGTAATTATGATTCACCGCGCGATTATTTCTACCCTTGAGCGGATGATTGCTTTTTTAATTGAACAATATCAAGGCTCTTTTCCTCTCTGGCTTTCTCCAGTACAAGTAGTTGTATTACCGATTGCTGACCGTCATACTGAATATGCCAAAAACATCCACCATCAGCTTTTACAAGCTGGCATGCGCTCAGAGCTTGATACCCGAGGAGAACGGCTTCAAGCTAAAATTCGGGATGCCACTTTACAAAAAGTACCCTATATGAGTATAATAGGAGACAAAGAGCTAGCTAGTAATAACGACACGATCTCTATTCGTACCCGCAGGGGAGAAGATATTGGTCAGATGTCGCTTATTACCTTTATAAAAAAGGTTCAGGAAGAAATTGATAAAAAGGCATAAGAAACACCAAGACCAACGGTTCTATCGAACAAACGAGCGAATTCCTGCTCATACGTTGCGTGTTATTGATTTCGAGGGCAAACAAATAGGGGTTTTCAGTAAATTTGAAGCGATATCTAAAGCACGAGAACTTGGATTTGACTTAGTTGAGGTCGCCCCACAAGCTAATCCACCAGTTGCCAAGATTATTGATTTCAAGAAGTTTTTATACCAGGAATCGAAGAAGCGCAGAGAAGAAAAACGAAAAAGTAAAGTTTCAGAAACAAAAGAAGTTCGTTTAGGACCATTTATGAACGATCATGATCTGGAAGTCATGATCAGACGAGCACGAGAGTTTTTAGGAGACAGCGACAAAGTACGATTAGTTGTTAAGTTTATCGGTCGTCAGATTGTTCATCCGGAGTTTGGGCAGGAAATTTTAAAAAAAGTTATCAATTCTCTTTCTGATATTTCTAAAGTAGAAAGAGAAGCACATTTTGAAGGAAAACAGCTTATCGCGCTTTTAGCGCCAGAAAAAAAGAGAGGCGAAAAAGATCATGAGAAAAATCCGCAAATCAGTAACCAAACGGTTTAAAATAACAAAAACAGGAAAAGTTTTGTTTGCTCATCAATACCAAGGTCATTTAATGAGAAAAAAGGGGAAGAAGAGAATTAGGCGGCTGAAAGAGCCAGGAGTTTTAACTGGTTTATTTGCCAAAAAAATAAAACAAATGGCAGGAGTAATATGACGAGGGTAAAACGAGGAGTTATATCTCGAAGAAAACATAAAAAATTATTAGCATCTACGAAAGGGTACCGTGGTACCAAAAGTAGACTGGTAAAAGTCGCAAAAGAAGCACGACTCCACGCAGACGCTTACGCATACCATGGAAGAAAACGAAAGAAAAGAGACTTCCGAAGATTGTGGATTACTCGAATTGCGCAAGCAACCAAACAAGAAGGAATTTCTTACAGTGTTTTTATGCACCAGTTAAAAAAGGCTAAGATAGAGCTGGACAGAAAGAATCTAAGTGATCTGGTTATTAACGATCCTGAAAGTTTTAAACAGATAGTCAACAGAGTCAGACCCGATTGACACTACCAAACAAAATTGATAGAATGAATTAATAATGAAACAATACACCAATGTAACAATTTTTAGTTTCTATTTTCCCTTCGCCTAAGCGGGGGTTAAGTTTTTTTAAAAAACGTAACCTCCAATTCCCGCACCACTCGGTGCAGGATCAAAGCGGAGGTTTTTGTTGTTTATGAACGAAACACGAAGATATAACAGAGAAGATGAGCCCTTACCAGTACACTATGTCGGATATTTAGAACCAGTTGGTAACTTTACCCATATGGCAGGCCTTGTATGGCAGGATGCTCAAGCTGGAAAAGCCAACGTTGTTCTGATTGGAGCTGGAAAAATCAGTGAAATATTTGACAAAGTACAAAATAGAGAAGTGGATTACGGAATAATCCCTATTGAAAACTCAACAGATGGACCAGTAAAGGATTCATTTGTCCCTGTTGCAGATTCGGATTTATGGATTAAAGGAGAAGTAGTCGTTCCAGTAAGCCTAAGTCTTTATATGAGACCTGGTATAACACCGACTGAAATCTGGTCAAAGGATACCGCACTAAGACAATCCAGTAAATGGATCAGTGATCACTATCCTGGAATTCCTCAGACAGCATATAAAAGTACCGGAGCAGCAGTTTTTGAAGCTATTAGAAATCCAAAAATCGCTATTGCAGCAATAGGAAGTAAAATTTCTGCTTCGGCGCAAGGATTATTGCCTGAAGAATATATTCAAATTGATGGCTTGGAAAATAATCCAGCCAACGCCACAAGATTTGTAGTTGTAGGAAAGAAACAGGAAATAATTCCACTTGAACCTAGCGTAAAGTCTTCCTTTGTTATGACTATACATGATAGGCCAGGAGGCTTGGTAGAAGTGCTTAGAATTCTTGAAGAACATTCAGTCAACTTGAGCCAAATTCACTCCTTCAGACCAAATGGAAATAGTAATGAAATGGTGTCTTTTTTTGTGACCGTCAACGGGCATGCCTGGAATCATCCAGTAGCTGATGCGCTTCAAAGAGTAAAAGAACACGCTCATATAAGAATGAAGGGCTCGTATAGACGTGCTGAATATTCTCCTCCCTCAACTGGTCAAAAACTTGTTATCACAAACGATATTGCAGAAGATATTGGTGCTGCAGAATTAACAAATGGAACTGTTCTACTTCCCAACGAAACAATTATAGTCTTTGCTCTTCACGATCGAATAGGAGCCTTACATAATGCAATTCGATTATTTTCAGACAGAGGCCTAAATCTTACACGGATTGGTTCGCGTCCAAGTCCACGGGGATATCTTGATGAATATGTTTTTCTCTTAGGAGTTCAAGGAGATAAAAATCAAGTCCATGATTCACTAAAAGAACTTGAAAAAGAAAGTGTACAAATGGAATTGGTAAGAAATGGAAACTAGTTTAATATGGGAAATAATAAAGAAAACGGGTTAATAACCCAAGCATTCTTAATACGACACCAAATAGAAACTATTATGGAAGAGCAAGAATCAAGACAAGAAGTATTGGCAAGTCCGTATGGATCAAATCGCATTCAGACACCAGAAGAGATGAAAGCAGGTATTCCCTCAGAGTGGATAAATCCGCTTAGAACGTCTGCTGTACCTCTCGCGGAACAATCCCTGCCGTACCACGAAATAGATACAGTTCAATCAGTAAATAAGCATCTGCACAGACAGGGACCTACGCAAAGAAGTCTTCCTGTACGAGTGAGACGTAAGATGAGAGAGCAATACCGTTCAGAGGGAAGGAAATTAAAAAGAGCACGAGAGCAGCTTGTGAATTTAATTGCAAACCAAGCAGAAGTTAAAAGAAGATAAAAGTTCTATTTAAACGGTAATCTTACAAAATCAAACGTAATATGATATTCTTATTTTATGGAAGAAGAGCTTATTGGGATAAAAAATTCAGCCATTTCGCTTATTTTAGAAGCTTCGTCGCCAAAAGAACTGGAAGATATACGACTTCAGTTTTTAGGAAGAAGTGGAAAACTTACCCTTTTTTTGAAGCAACTCCCTAAAATTCCAAAAGAAAAACGGCCAGAAGTAGGCCAGCTTGCTAATGATGTAAAACAAACGATCGAAGAAACTATTAAAGAGAAAGAATTAGGAATTAAGAATCAAGAATTAAGAAAAAAACAAATAAAAATCGATGTAACAAATCCGGGGATTAAACCACCACTTGGCCATTTACACCTTATTACTCAGGCAATCGAAGAAATTACTACTATTTTTGAACGAATAGGGTTTAGTCGGGTGCGATATAAAGAAGTTGAATGGGATTATTATGCCTTTACAGCGCTTAACTTCCCTCAAAATCATCCGGCTAGAGACGACTGGGAAACATTTTTTATTCAAGGCAAAAAAGATCCTAAAATGGACCCAATGATACTTACACCTCATACATCATCTGGACAGGTACGTGAGATGGAAAAAAAC
>CAZVON010000030.1:9629-14395 GCA_964628435.1 uncultured Gammaproteobacteria bacterium | reverse complement strand
GCAGCCAAGGTGCTTGGTGTTCATCAGCAAACTCTCAGACAGTGGGATAGAAAATGAATCCTAAAAGCTATTCGTTTTGGTCAAAGAAAAGACAGGCGTTACAGAAAAGAAGATATTGAGAAGTTACTAAAAACTCAAAAATAATTCAAGTATAAAAATCTGATATCATTATTTTATGGACTATCAAGAACAAGGAGTTCAAACTGAACTACAACCGAATACAGAACTTAGAAATCAATTAGCACAACTTCGGACAAAAACTTATCAGGAAATGAGACCAGCGATTGAGAGGCGTATAAGAGAAAACCCCGCACCAACTGAGCAAGAATTAGTAATCGGAGCATTTGTAGAAGGAATTGAAGAAACTGGAAGCCACACCATCTACCGAAGAAGGCAATCGAAATGAAAGACAACAAAGGTGGGATACGGTAGTTGCTCAAGTTGAAAATTTTCGTGATGGATTAGGAATGAAAGTTGATGCAGGTATCAAAGAAACTGTAACAGCTATGAATGTATTAGGATTCAAAACTCGACAATCTTGTGAGGGTCACTTGGAAAGAGTACAAGCAGCGCCATGGGTAGATATTCAAGTTGAAGGGACAGAAGAACTAGAACAAAAAGCAAGCCAAGCCTTCCAAGAAGCTGAAGAAGGAGAAAAAGCACAGAAGCCTGAAGAAGAATTAGATGCTCTCTTTGATAAAGCGCATTCTCTTCGAAGAGAAGCGAGAAGACCAATGTTGGAAGAAGCAAGAAAAGTAATGGCGTTGTTGAACGAATTTTATACAGACCGCCAGGTATCTCATGACAGGAGACTAGCTATAAAACCATTTGGTAGTTTCTTCAGAATAGAAAGTGAAGGGGCATTTTTACAAGATGCTGCTGATGAATCACTGAAACAACAAAAATTACGAGAATACCAAGAGGAGATGCGAGCCTTTACGACATTTCTGAAGGATAGGCACTTTGCTTCAAAGTAATAGTTTTTATAAAGACACAAGCAAGTTTACATTCTTTGAGGCTTGAATTGAACCTGTAGAGAGGCATCAAGAACTTGTGCTAACCTTTTAAGAAAAGAAAGAGAAGGAATAGTTTTTGCGTTTTCTACGCGAGAAATAACAGATTGTTTTGTGTTCATCTTTTTAGCAATATCAGCCTGTGTTAGGCCTTTTTCAATCCGGGCTTTAATAAGCGCTCGAGCAATTTCATACTCAAGCCGTGTTTCTTCTTGCGCTTCCTCAAAACCAGGTCTTTTGAACAGTTCTTTTTCAAACTCATCCCAATCCATTCCGATATTTTGTTTCATAAGTTTCTCCTTTAATCTTTTACAGTATATAGCATTATTGTGATAATGACAAGCCCCTATTTTATTCTTGATCTTAGTTCATCGAGTCTACCCTCTGCGATTTTTATTTCTTTTGGAGGTGTTTTATCTTTTTTCTTCTTAAAGCCATGTAACAAGACAAATGTTTTCCCTGTCATAGCAATATATAAGACTCTCAGGTTATCACCTCCGAGAATGCGAAGCTCCCAAAGTTCAGTACCGGTAAGCTTTTTAACATGGGGTAAACCCAATCGTATACCAAACTCCTGAAGAAGCTTTATTGAGTCTTTCACCTTTGATTGAACTTTTATTTCAAGACTATCAATAAACTCTTGTACAGGATAAGCACCGCCTGAAGTTTTATACAAGATTACTTTCCATTGCTCATCCAGTAAGCATTATAGCAAGTTAAACATTACATTGGTAAAGCTAAAAGTTGTTGTGTCTGTTGCAGGGTGATAGTCGGATAGTCTATAATCTCTATCCAGCTGGTAGCTCGAAAATCATCCCATGCTGCCCGCCTTTGCTCTCGTAGCTCAATTGGATAAAGCATTAGCTTCCGGAGCTAAGGATTGCGAGTTCGAGTCTCGCCGAGAGCACCTGAGGAAACGCTCAAGCATGAGTATTGAACATTTACGCTTGAGTTGTTTTCCAAAATTCTTTTCTCCATTTTTTGGTGCCTATATGCTTGTTGAGAAAGATAAGGACGATATGGTCTGGGGGGTTTATCCGGCAAATGAGTTGCTTCCCTCCAAAGATAACAGAATTGCATATGTGATTTCAAATAAGGTTGATTCTGCAAGTCCGATTCATAGAGAGTCCAACTTTTACAACATAGCAGGAGTTGATGATGCCGGTCAGATATATGCTGGTGAGCCCAATCAATATGGCAATGCCGATGCAGACGTTCTATTGAGGATGAAGGCAAAGATCGAGAAGAAAGGAAGATCTAATCCACTGCCAACTAATCCACTGCCAACAAATCCTCGGATACAGAACCAACTTCTTGCGTTAAGAGCTCCGATGGCAAGAATATAGCTCAATTCTATTAATGTCGATTAACGACTGCCTCTCTAAAACCCACTCAAAGACTGCTTATCGTCATGCCGAATCCAATCCAGCAGGATCCCTTTCGCTTAGCAGACTTCATGTTAAGAGTATTCACTTTTTTCTCTAGTGGCAGATTTCTTTACTTTTTCTTCTTTGACGCTTTGGCTTTTTTATTAAAATCGAGAGCCAAACCAATCCAGTAGTCAAAGTCCTGTTTGCTTTCAACTCCAGTAGACCAATGAAAACAAAACCCTTCGATACCCAATTCATTTCCCTTGCCCCTTTCTTCAAAACGCACTTTCATATGCCTCTGGATTAATCCGGACCATGAGGTCGCCGCCCAAAATACACACACATTTTCCCATTCACCATGAACATTAAGCCGCCCATCATTTTTTTCTCTTCAACTTTGGAAAGATGGTTAAATGTTTTCCTTACTCTGTTAGCTAATTCTTCGTTATATGCCACAGAATGATCATACTATATTGAAGGATGGTGCTTCAATTAAAGTTAGTAATTTTGTAACAAAATTCTTTTCGCGAAAACTTACCAAACTTATGTACAAGATTTAATTGAATGAGCTCTTTTCTTAATTGCTCAGGAGAAGTAAAAAGAATGGTTGTCATTCCCATTTCTATGGCAGGAGGTAAACAGGATTCTTTATCATCAATAAAAACTGCTTCGTTAGGATGAACAGAGGCTTTTTCTAATGCGAGTCTATAAATCTGCGGATGTGGTTTTTTTACTCCGGCCTCATGCGAAAAGATACCTCCTTCAAACCATTGGAAGAATGAATATTTGCCATTGATGCGCTCCACTCGTTCTCGCACATTGTCAGAAAGATAATAAACTTTGTAATTTTTTGAGAGTTCAAGAATGATATCTCTGGTTCCTTCAATTAACTCATACCCGTTAATCCATTCGTCTTCTAATGTATTTATCTCTTCATCTATATGTAGTTGCGAGAGTAATTTTTTCCAAAACTCATCTCTTGTAATTTTCCCTTCACGATATTCACTTCCGAGTTTGCCATCCATAATTTCTTTAACTTTATCACGGGGTATTTTGTATCTTGAGCTTAAAGACTTAATGAACTTTTTTGTTCCATTCGTAAAGAGCACTCCTCCAAGATCAAAAATTATAGCCTTGATCATACCTTGATTATATCAAAATCCATTCGAGAAACGTTAAGAGGACTTTATAGATTGAAAATCTGATCTTTCAGCAGTTTGCCTCTGAGTATTAGATTGCTGCCTTTGTGGCATTGGTAAACTCTCTTTGGATGTCGAAGAACTGATATTTCCCACCTTGATTCGCTTCTCTGCTTCTTCTGTCCCTGCTAACATCGAAATGGTAATAAAGGTAACTAATTTAGAAAGTAAACTGAGCCACGTTTCTTTTTTCTTAGGATCGTCTTCTTCCTCTTCTTTACGTTTAATGTATAAATAGAGAAGCATTGCCAACTCGCGCGCCGCGTCTAAAGACTGTGTGGCTTTTTGGCTCAGCTCTAGCATTTGTTGAATCATAAAACTTTCACTCTCACTTAAATTGGGTAACTGCTCCTGCATGTCTTTGACAATTTTGCTTAACTCCTCTGTGCTTACTTTGCCAAAAGTTTTGCTTCTTTCTTGCAGGTCTTTATATGATTTATAATCAGTCTGTTGATCAACAGAAGGCAATATGGTTGA
Organism: uncultured Gammaproteobacteria bacterium; assembly: GCA_964628435.1. Classification (GTDB taxonomy): domain Bacteria; phylum Patescibacteriota; class Microgenomatia; order Levybacterales; family UBA12049; genus CAZVON01. Next base: position 10,336 of record CAZVON010000030.1, on the reverse strand, counting down.
ATCAGCATCGCGCGCTGTATATTTTTCCCAAAGTAAATCACTGAATCTTTGCTCCTTTCTTTCTTGTATCTGTAACTCTTGCTGATTTTTTATTCTTTCTTCTTTGCCTTGTGGTTGAACATCTTTTTTGTCTGATTCGTCTCTAAAATCACCTTTTGCCAACCACTCAAGCCCTGCCTTAAGACCACCTTTTTCTTTCACCGCGTCCAATATTGTCTTCTCTGCTTCTGAACCGGTTAAATGCTCACCAGTACCAGTAGATTCAAAGAGATCATTCTGTTCTCGTCCATTCTCGCCGTTAGTCTCTGAAACACGCGCAGTCACACGTTCTTCTGCTTGAATAGGCAATCCTGTATAAGATTGAGCAGTAAATATATTGCCCGATTGCTCTCCTGTTTCAAATCCGTTATGCTTCATAATTAACACCTCTCTTTGCAACTGCTACTGCGTGATCAATATCTCCTACTGCCATATACTTTCGCATAATATTTAATGTTGTCTGTCGTTTCTGTTCGTAAAATGGTCGTGCGTATTTAAGGTAAATACTGCGTACCTCTGGATACAGAGCAGTTAATTCATAAAACCTTTGCAAAATTTCATACTTTGTTGTGTAAGAAAAAACCACCAGTACTTTTTTTGCCAAGTCAGACGCGTCGGCAAGACTAAATTTCATATGACGAATCTCAAGGAGAATTTGCAGCATAATA
>CAZVON010000030.1:0-9619 GCA_964628435.1 uncultured Gammaproteobacteria bacterium | reverse complement strand
ATGAATAATTGAAGTGCTTGTGTCATATTAACCTCCTAAAACGTGCTCTATTTGCTCTTTTGACTCTTTTCCTTTTCTTTCTGCTTCTTCTTTTTCACGAGCCACTTGCTCTGCAACTCGTAATTGCTCTTCTAATTCTTGTGCTTCTTGCTCTTCTTGTCTGGCTTCTTGTTCGGCTTGTTGAATTTGATACCTCACCGATACTACTGTTTGCTCAAGCGCTTCGGAAGCATTTCTTGTGACTGATCGTGTTTCTGCATGTTTCATATATTTTCCTTGAGTTTACAAAGGAATTGTAGTTTACAAAGCTTCTTTGTGCTTGATATAATCCTTACAAAATCCTATCAACTTATGCGGTTTGAATTCTCTTCCGGAGGGGTTGTCTTTAAAAAGAATCTCTCTGGAAACATAGACATATTAGTAGCACAACACTCAGAGCATCACGGGTGGGTGTTTCCCAAAGGACTGATTGGCGACCACGTAAAGGGAGAACGTAAAGAAGACACCGCAGTACGAGAAGTCAAAGAAGAAACAGGTATTGACGCTTCTATTTTAGAGGCGCTTGCGCCAATCACCTTTTGGTACCAATGGGAAGGCGAAAAGATCAAAAAAACCGTCTATTACTTCTTAATGAACTATCTTGGCGGAAACACGAAGAATCGTGATCACGAAATGGAACAAGTCGAATGGTTACCAGTAGGTCAAGTTGAGAAACGACTTACCTACAAATCAGATAAGACTGTTTGGCAACAAGCACAGAAACTTCTCTCCAGATTCATATAGGTTCTGTTTGCTATAATGCATGTACAGTGGAGGGATCGCATAGTGGTCGAGTGCGCTTGCTTGGAGAGCAGGTATGTCCGTAAGGATATCAGGAGTTCGAATCTCCTTCCCTCCGCAAATGAGATCCCACCTTTTTCCTCTATCTTGACAACTCACCAGATACATGATCTAATAATACCAGATGAGGCCGCCACTTTCCGAGTTATCATCTGCTCGTTTTGGAAGACGAGCTTTTGTTTCTGGTTTAGCAGCGACACCCTTAGCGATCATGGCTGCTTGCGGTCCAGATGCTTCACCTACTCCAGTAAGTCCATTTGCTCCCAAACCTAAAGAACAAGCTAAGGGAGCTCCTAGCCCTCTCAAACCCACTCCTGTTTTTGAGGCACCAAAAACTACTGGAAAAGACAATCAACAATCTCTTTCCATAGCTCAAGCAATTGCCGAAATGCCACTACCAGTAGAAATGCGTCCAATACAATCTGTACAATATCCTTATAGTACTCAAATGCCAAAGACATGGACTTATGAACCTTTTGGTTGGGACACTTTCTATAACGAAATAAGCCCACCAAATCTTCAAAATTTAAAAACTGCGGCAATTGGCATTGCAACTGGTCGATTGGATCGCCCCAGAAAACAAGAAGATACTCTTTTAGCAAGAGAAGCCCAACTCAAAAACTCCCCCGACGTAAGAATCACAGGTAAGAGCATTCTCCCATTTGGAAACGGACAAGCACACGCAATCTTCTACAATTACCCAGAGGGCGGCTATAAAGTAGGTGATTTATCAAAAGCTTTTCCTAAACTTGCAACAAGTAATGGCAATATTATTGGTATAGAAGCAGTACATCTCCGCGGTAATAACGGATGGGTAGCTCAACTTGCTTATGACGTTGCTCGTTCAGATCCACATACACCGACTATTTTTTTCAAAATGATTCAAAATATAAAGTTTCTTTCATAACCGAATAGACAAACAACTTGTTCTTTCTTGACTTTTCCCTATAAATATTCCAAACTACTAGTAGAATCATGGATGAGGAAGTATGAATTATTTTCCTCTTAATTCCTTATTCATAATTCATTATCCTATGAAGACTGCCCTGATTATTATTTTCTTATTTTCTATTTTCTATTTTCCATTTTTTTCGCACTCTGCGTTTGCACAAACAAATACGCCTTATAACGGCAACCCGTATACCATTCCTGATACTAACCCCGATGTTCCTAAAAACCTCCATGTGTGGACGCAAACAGTTATGCTCGAAGTCATTTCTGCGATGAACTGCCAGATTTATGGAACCGACCCAACTACCTCAGATAAACGCTGTTTGGGATTTGACCCCAATACAAAAAAAATAGGCTATGTAGAAAATAGTGGTGGCGCGATTGGATTTATGGGAAACATGATCGCAATGTTATATACCCCACCTATTCATACCAGCGACTATATTCATTATTTAGCAAGTAATTTTGGCATCGCGAAAAAAGCCTACGCAGAAACCGGTTATGACAGACTATCTCCCCTTTCCCATTTATGGATTTATTTCAGAAACCTCGTGTATCTTCTTTTTACTTTGGTTTTTATTATAACAGGACTCGGAATTATGTTTCGCGTAAATATCGATCCTCGTAATGTTATGACAATCCAATCCCAAATCCCCAAAATTATTGTAGCTCTCCTTCTTATTACCTTTTCCTATGCTATAGTTGGACTGATGATCGACCTTATGTATGTATTGATTTATTTACTCCTCAATGTAGCGGCAGATAAAACAATTTATGTACGTCCAGAACTTGCCAATGACAGCATTACTAAAATTATCCAAGCGCAACGCACTATTAACACCGACAACCCCATAGGTATATTTAATAACATGTTTGGATTTCGAGAAGTTTCAACCAACGCGGCAGGCGGGGTAAAAGATATTGTGCAAAATATTTTTTACCAACGGCCAGATAATGGCAGTATTGTTATTTTAAGCGGTCTGGCGGATTTGTGGGACAATGTTAGAAATGTAGGCGGGTGGTTTTTAGGATGGCTGTTTGGCGCTTTGGCGCTTCTTATTATTGGCGCGGCACTCTTGTGGTCGATGTTTCGTTTGTGGTTTCAGTTATTACAAGCCTATATATTTTTGATGCTGGACGTTATCTTAGCACCTTTTTGGCTCTTAGGTGGACTTGTCCCTCAGGGAAGCGCTGGGTTTGGCCCGTGGTTTCGTGACGTGATTGCCAACTTGATAGTCTTCCCCACCGCAATCGCAATTCTTATGCTTGGTAGAATTCTTATTGACAATTTTAAAAATTCACCTACTCAGTTTGTTCCTCCCATGATTGGAAACCCTGGCGACGTAAGCAGCTTTAGCAGCATCATAGGCTTAGGACTAATTCTGATTGCCCATCAGGCGCTTACCATAACTCGCGATGTATTTAAAGCACCACAACTCAAGTATACTACGGCTATTGCTCAGGCATTAGGCGCTGGACAAGGAATGGCAACAGCGCCAGTTGGCGCTATATGGAGCAGATTAACGGCAATAAATCCAAACACCGGTGAGGCACACGGATCGGTGGCTCGGTGGTTTCACCGAAGCGCAACAGAACCAGGTATTGGTGGGCCAAGACGATTGATAGGACGACTGGGAAGTCTTGCGCTTGGAGTTCGCTCACCTTAATTATTTTATGGTTTCACCGCGCTTTTTACCGCGTCTTGGATCCCTTTAAACAAACCACCTACAAATCCTGCGCCAATTTCTATTCCTCCTTGTACCATATAGAGTTTCCAGCGCTGCGTCCCTGTTTCTTTGCGTATTTCGTCCAAGAATTCTTTGGAGAACGCATTGGCGGTCAGTTTAACTTCTTTAAAGTCTTTCTCACTACCAGTAAGATTTGCTCCTAGATTTTCTAAGTACGCGTATACTTTTTCTAGTTTATATAAGTCATAGTACTCCCGCCCACTTCCTCGCACGCGGTGCGCGTAAATTTCTGTTTTTATAAGATATTTTAATACTTCTTTCCATAAATCCCTGCGTCCGGACGCGGTCAATCCTAATCCTGTATCTTTATCCATCACTTTTTTTTCATCCATTTCGCCCTTGTCGTTAAGCCATTTTTTTAAGATTTGTTTTCCAAACATCATTTCAGCAACATACATCTCTTTGTAATCATAATCTCCTTTGTCATCCCGCTCCCAAATTCTTACCTTCTTTGTGTAATCTAAATCAGATGTATTTTGATACGCGTAGCGAATATCTTTAAAAACACCATCTCGCAAGGCTTCGTCTGCTTTTTTCTTATCAAATACCCACCCCTGAAATGGCCCCCCCCATTTTACGTAGTTATCAAAATTAAAGTCATCTGATTCAGTTAATTTGTGGAATAAATTGAATGTTCGAGTAATATGATTCACCGCAAATTGTGACATAGCCGGGTATCCAAATCGAATACTATTTTTCCCAATTTCTTCATTAAAATCAACCTTGTTACCTTGCCCTCCTTGAAAAATCTCTAAAATAGACCGCCGATGCGCATAAGGATCATCTTTTACCTCTGAGAGGCCAGTAAACCAATCTACACCTAGCCGCTTAATACCATAAACATTGTATTCGTTGCCAAACATGCCGATTCGCGAATCTTCTGCTTGATTCCTTCGGTAATAACTGGTATGCAAAACTTTTTCCCAGGCGTCGTGCGCCCGAGTTCGGCGGTCATTTCGAGCGGCTGCACCAGTCCACCCAGTCATGTTATAGGCTAAATTTTCTATATATTCCGCGTCAATATAATTAATGTTAAACCGCCGTATCATGGTAAGACGGATTCTCTCTCGAACTTGATTGATTCTGATTACATCTTCTGATGGAGTCTGAAAGATATTAATTCCTCCCAACCCTCGCCTATCACCATTAACGTAATCCCCTATTTTCTCTCGTATAACATCACCGTTTCCATCATTATCGAAAAAACTTCGGTTTGGAGCCAGAAGCCGGTCTGCTTCTTCTGTAAGAGACTTTTTTTCATTTTCCAAATTTTGTCCCTCAAGAATTTTTTGTGACCGATCTATTTTGGCTTTTACATAATCCTTAACGAAATCCTTATTGGAAAAAAAGAGGTTGTTCTCTCCTGCTATTTGTTTAAGCATTTCAGGATCAGACATGTAATAGTACATCAGCATAGCTGCTCGAAAACTTTGTCCAGCTGCTTGTGATTTAGGAAGCTTTAAGTCATGTCCTTGCGCTTCTTCTTGAGTTACCGTAGAATCCATACGTAACAAACTCTCTAAAATACCAGCTTTTGTATACACGCTTCTTTCGTACATTTGGCTCAGCGCGCCAGCCAGTTTAGAATCATCTCCCATGACGAATTTATAGTTAATACCTGTATTTCTTCCTGTAGCTACCGCGTAAATCTCGTTTAAAACATCGTTTGCTAAGTCGTAATTTATATTAGATGGATTATACTTATCTTTGAAGAAATTTCCTGGGTTTCGAGTCATCTCAATAATATTGTAATCGCGCATATTCCCTTGGACTTTTATTTCTCCAAAAAAATTAATCTGAGGATTATCTGAATCTTCGCTTGAAAGAAACAATATTTTATGCCGAATCCATCTTAAGAAATTCTCTTTTATAAATTCCTGTCTTCCAGTAACAGGATCAATTTTAAGAAGAGCCCATTCTTGTCCTGCCGCAAACTTGCCTTTTTCTTGCTCCATGATATTAACGCACACTTCTTGTAACGAATCAGGAAGATAGTATCTTTTTCGCTCCTTACGTTGTGATGCTGAGGTTGGATCGTCTCCTCGCATTATTGCGTCTCGCGCGTCTTGGGAAAGATCTTTTTCGTCTGTCTTTCTCTCATGTGCCAACCATATTGTTAACAATTGTTGGTACGTCAATTGTATACGCTGCCGATCTATAGTCCGTATTTCTTCATCTGTTAATTCTTCTTCTGCTTCATCAGCACGCTGTCTACGAGCTTGTCCTCCTCTGTTCGCAGCTCGCGCTTGAACTTCCCAACCATCCATAAGGTTTATTAAGTTACGCGCTTCATGCTCATTCACTCGGCCTTCATCAATCAACGATTCAAGACGAGTAAGTTGCCGCGTAAATTTTGTTTCGTCTAAAAGTCCTGCTTCTCCTGATTGTTTTACTTGCTCAGCGATATTTCTAACAGTAGCATCAGTATATACCGCAGGCTCAAACTGAATGAATTGTTCTCTTGGGACAGGGGCGCCTCCGCCCATTTTGGGTGGAACGCCCATTTTAATCAGTGCTTCTTGATCGGGGGTAGGTACTCCACCGCTTTCTTTGAGCCACATCTCCCGCAACTGCTTTTGACGCTCTGTTTCTTGAGGTGTTTTATCTTGTCGTTCCTGATTTTCTTTCTTTTTCTCTTCCTCTTTTACCTTACCATTGGGAGAAACAGCTTCAGTAAGGGTTTTTTCAACTTCGTTAGTAACTGCGTCTGCCATAATAGGGATGCTTCTCTTTAGTCTAGAGACAGTACGTATATTTGTCAATTGATTAGGCTGAAGTTCTAAAACAGATATTGCTTCTTTCATATGCTCCTAGTCTATCTTGGTGATGATTAGCTTTGCTTGATATTTACATTACAGGGAGATTACAGTATCATTACAGAGTAAATCCGAAATTCGAAGCCAAGTCAGACTTGGCGAAGCACGAAATCCAAAACAATTCAAAATGACAGAAATAAAAAAACCCAAACAATACGATTTAGAAGAACGAACTATTCTTATTGCAGAAGCAACGGAACTTATGAATATCTTTGGAGCTATTATTCGCAAATCTGAATAATTTTTTGGGTTTTTGTTGCTTTAATATTGTTACGAATTTCGAAATTTGATATTCGAATTTATAACTTATGGAACCAACTCACTTCGAATCTTTGTACCCAGACACTTCCAGAGAAAAGGAGATTGCAAAAATCTTAAGCTTTATCGCCAAAGGTAATGCGTGCCAAGTAATAAGCCTTGCGGGGACTGGGCGCTCTAACCTACTTGGGCTCCTTTCTTATAACCGTAATGTTCGCACCAAACATTTAGGCGACAACCAAAAATGGTACCATTTTGTGCTGCTGAATTTTTCAGAAGTCAAAGGACGCCAGCTCTACGATGTAGTGAAATATATTTTTTTGTCCCTGGCCGATTCACTGCGCGATCGGCAGCTTATGGAAGAACACGACAGAATTCATGCAATCTTTAAAGAACACTATAGTTTTAACGACGAAATTGTTCTGTTCCAAGGCTTAAAAGAAGCAGTATACTACTTAACTATCGAAAAAGAGCTCACCATTATTTTACTCTGTGATAGATTTGAAGAATATGTCCCAGTAGTTACCAGTGATTTTTTCTCGCAACTTCGCGTTTTACGAAACCAAGCAAAATACCGATTTTCCATTGTATTTTCCCTTAATCGACCACTGGAAGAACTTTTGGAACCAAGCCTTATGAGTGATTACCACGAGTTTTTAGCAGGACATAGTGTATTTTTGCCAATCATGGATAAGTCAGGACTTGCATTTCGCCTTTCGTATTTAGAAAAATCAGCTCATAAAACCCTGCCAAAATCAATGCTTGAAAAAATTCTTCAGCTTACTAAAGGCCATGGAAAACTCACTCGCCTTGCCGCGGAAGAAATACTTTCTGATAATATCGTCCTAAACGAAATAAAAGAACTTTCTCATTTTCTTCTTTCTCAAAAACCAATACAAGGAACACTCTTAGAAATCTGGCGCGCTTTCACTCCAGCCGAACAAACATATTTAGTTTCTCTAGCCAAGCACGACAAAGACGAACTTCCAAGTACGTTTATCCAAGACCTCGGACTTGTTAACGACAATCTGCTTCAAATTCCCTTGTTTGAACAGTATATTCAACAAGAGTTTATAGAAAAAAAGGAAGAAGCAGCACCAATTACCTACAACGCTACTAATAAAACAATTATCAAAGGCAATTTTACTATTTCTGATACTCTCACATCGTCAGAGTACAAACTTTTAAAGTATCTGGTAGAAAACGCGGAAAAAATTGTTGGCAGAGAAGAAATTATTGCCGCGGTGTGGCACAACACCCAGTCAACCGCGGGAGTGACTGATCAAGCAGTTGATCAACTTATCTTTCGGCTGCGCCGCAAAATCGAAGACAACCCCAATGAGCCCACTCACCTTCAAACGGTAAAAGGGAGAGGCTTCAAATTTGCACCCTAGTATTGCATTCTTTTGCCTTTTTGCTTTACTATAGATGTGTGAGAAAACTGCTGTCCATTGTTGTTTTTATAGTGCTTCTTTTCGTTCTTCCTACTTTGTTTCCTTCTCAAATCTATGCTGCGTGCGACAAAGCAACAATTACCAATATTTCTCCGTCGCAGGGAGACACCGATACTAATTTTACTATTTCAGGCACTATAGAAAACTGCCCAAAAGTAAACGAATCTATTAGATTCCGATCACCGATTGCGCTTTATGCTAAAAAACAAGTTTCTGCTTCTGTCTATAACGTGTTCGCAAAAGCGCCATATGAGTCAAGAAGTATCGTCACTGACGACAAGGGAAACTTTTCCATTACCAAGCTTGTGCTTCCTTCCTCTGGAGTATGGGATATTACGATAGAATCTGGCAGAGATATTTACATCTCCATAAACCGCACGGAGATCCCCACAACTGGTCCCAAACAAATAACGATTATTCCTGGATCCAATAGCAATCTGCTTCTGTGCGGGCAGGAATCAAAAATGATTTATGATTCACGATGTCCGCAAGAATGTCCATCTATTCCTGTTTTTTCCACGCTCTCACCCTCCAATATAGTAAGCAACTTATCGTCTGGACTCGCCGCCCCGTTCACATTGGCATTTAATGCAGCTATTAAAGAATGGCGGTGTGGCGGCGACCATCGATTTGATGTTTCTTCTAACAAGTGTACTCAATCGTATAAACAGATCGACAATATTCGAAAATGCGTTGAAGACGACAAAGAAATAACCCCAGCATATACGTGTGATGATGATAACTATCAAAAGATTGGGTGTTTGGCAAATAATTCGTTTCTCTGTTATAAAGGCGATCGTAAAAAAGAAAACCTGGTGTGCACAACCTTACTTCCCCAACCACAATGCAGTGATCTGGTTGACTATAAAGACGAAAAAACAGGCAAAGTAGTAGGAAAACAATGCTTTTCTGTACAAACAGGCTTAGGAATTGACATTAGCACCAAACCTATTGAGTTTATCAAAAATATCTTTGCTATTCTACTCAGTGTCTCTGGCGGCATTGCCCTGCTTCTTATTATTTACTCTGGTTTTCGCATTATGACCTCCCAAGGGAGTAAAGAAGGCTTACAAGAAGCACGGGATCGGCTTACCGCGTCAATTGTGGGGCTTCTTTTCCTTATTTTTTCGCTTGTGATCATGCAAATCATTGGCGTCGACCTTCTCAATCTCCCAGGATTGGGAAAATAGTAGAGAAGATTGACTTAAAAAATGCTATCATCTATAAAGAAAACTAAACTCTAATGAGAAACCTTGCACTTTCCATCGAAAACTTTGGTCAAATTCAAGCACCCCAGGCTATTCCAACTGGCGGCCTAGAAGAAGGTGGTGTTGGTCAGCGACTTATTCAAAGTGCAGCAACGTATTTTTTGATCTTTGGTATCCTTTTAGCACTCATCTTTATTACCTACGCAGGAATTCAATGGATCATGTCAGGTGGAGACAAAACGAAAGTAGAAGCTGCCCGAGGAAGAATTATATATGCTATTGTTGGACTTGTTATTATGCTGCTTGCCTATTTTATCGTTAAGCTTATTGGCGGATTTTTTAAT
>CAZVON010000029.1:9558-14682 GCA_964628435.1 uncultured Gammaproteobacteria bacterium | reverse complement strand
TTCGTTGACAATATACTAACGGGCTATGACTTCGGCTGGTATTCCTGATGCTGTTGCAATACAATAAGTTAAAGTCAATCCTTCGAATTTGCTCAGGGCGAGAAATCAAAAGTGATTGTTAGGTTTTCGAAACCTCTTCGAGTGCTCCTTGGATATCTCCTTCTTTTGCCCGGGTTAAAAAGTCGTGCGCTGTTTGTGTTTGAATTCCTCCATATAACTGTCCATCCGCGTATACTAATACTGGCGTAAACACGCGCCATTTGGAAGACAGCTCCCGCAAAAAAGAAAGTAAGTCTTTTTTAGTAATCACTCGTTCCATGGAATCGATAATATACGTAGCAACTTCCTGAAAGTCCTGATAAGAAAACGTATTTTTTTCTAATCCTTGAATTATGGTTTCTACCAATCGAAACGACACCGATCGTTTGTGTTCATCGGTTAAATCCATACTACCATCGTGGCATAATTAAACAAGAAGTGTCAAGTATACATGAGGTTTATCCCATTCCGCTTCTTCTGTTTTTGAACGCAGCAACGCCTGATTCTCCGGCTGCTCCAGCAGTCACAACTCCTGCTCCTGCTCCAAGTCCACCCACTAAACCTGATACTCCAAGACCAGCGGCAATAACTGGTCCTCCTGCAATTACAGCCGAAACAGCAGCTAACCCAAGCAGAACAGCCATTATTTTTGCAAAGTCATTTCGTGGCAACCTGCCAACTTCGTGCCAAAAACCTCTATGAACGTATCCCTTGTCTTCCCATTCTTTCCTTTTTTCCCGCAATAGGTCGTTACCTTCCATTATTTTTATAAACTTTTCTTGACCACACCAAGGCGCATCAATTAATTTATACACATCATCCATGTTTAGCCGTCCATCCCGTGCTCTCTTAGAGAGCAACATATTAGTGAGTTGTGATTCATATTTTTCTCGCAAATCTGGGTTTTCCATAATAACACTTATTTGCTCATTTGGTATCCCTGCATTTGCCAATACTCCTTCTAAACCACGCGAAGCAAAGGTATTAAAGTCACCATCAATATGTTCTCTTCTTCTCCCTTTATCGTTCACTTCCCACCGACCCTTTAATTTTATAAGTACTTCATCTGCAACCTGCACATTCTTTTTTTCTGCTTCTTGCCTCATCTGGCGATCGATTTCTGTTCCTTTTTTATTCATGGCTTCTTCGCCAGCTTCGTATGATCGTTCTACTAATCTTGCTACTGCTTCACCAGGAATATTTTCTAATTGTGACGCCCATTCTGCTTCAAGTCGTGATCGCGTCTCATTTTCGATAGCGTTTCTTGCCTTTTGTTGTTTTTCCGCATCATCTACTCCAGTAATTCTGTCTCTTATTATTCGATCGGCAATCATTGCCGGCGTAACCGTAGCCATTTTTTGCGCAAGTTCTTGAGTAAGATCTCGATTTACCTGTTGCTGCAATAAAATATTTGCTTCTCTTTTTAGATCTGAGCTATTCAATAATCCTTCTATGTATCGGTCTCTATCTGTGGCAGAAAGCCTTTGAAACGCTTCGCTTACTCCTGGAATAGCACCTACTCTATTTTCTACTTGCTCCCTCATCGCGGTTTGCGTATCAGCATCTGTTACTCCCTCCAAACCTCTTGCTACATATGCACTTGTTTCCATAATAGTATCAGTTACCGCAAGCCGCTTTGCTTCTTGATTTTGTCGCTCTCTGGTATTGGCGCGTACGTTTAAATCTACAAAAATATTTTGTCTCACTGCCGTATCTCGCATTGTTTCTGTGACTCCAAATGTTCTTCTTCCATTCATTGCTTCCATGGCAGCACGCGCTCCTTTTTGTTGGAAAATATTAAGATGGGTTTCTCGAGCAGTTTGGTTTGCAGACCTTCGAGGATCAACCGATTTTAAAACTTCTCCCTGAATTTGTTCAACCGCATTTACGTTTGCCATATTATTGTTATGCTTGTACTGCTTCTTGCGCGGGATTTTCGGTCATGGTTTTTGCCAAGCCAATGGCTTCATCAATCTTTCCCTCTTTTGCCATTTTTAAAACATCTTCTGCTACCTTATCTTCTGTTTTTTCTTTTACTTCTCCACTTTCAAGTACCAATAGTTTGGTAAAAATGCTCCACTTAGAAGAAAGGTCTCGTAAAAATTGCATGAGTTGGTCTTGAGTAGTAACAGTGTCTATAGTATCAAGTACATACCCTGAAATTTCTGGAAGTTGTTCAGAAGAAATCTCATCTGTATCTAGAGCCGCAAGAATTGCTTCTACAATTTTTGTTTCTACTTGATCTTTATGTTCTTTGGTGACTTCCACATATTAAGAATAATCAATAATTTACATCTGTGTCAAGTACCTCTTGCAAAGAAGAAAAAAAACAACGTATACTAATGATATGGCTGACGAAAGCATATCATTAGGTAGTGGATCTATTCATTTTAGCCGCGCGGATCGGCAACGGATTTTTAGAGAAGGCATTCCTACTCGACCACGTGCTCAAGAAACAACTGCCGCCCGCCCGCCAGAATACCACGGTCCAGAGATAACAACTGCACCAACCCGTGTTATACCCCGTGGCTTGCGAAGAAGAATTTTTACCGAAAGTCTCACCACGCAACAAATACAACAAGAAATGCAAAGACGAAACGCACAGCAAGAACAAGCTACAGCAGCAAAACAACCAACACAAGAAACCGCACAACAGCCTGCAGACGAAAATTTAATTGCAGACGCACTTAAGACTCACATCAAGGAAAATCAACCGCAAACTGTTCGGAGAGTAGTAAATGTGGGGAAAGGAGTTGTTGAGGGAATACGCAACGCCGCAAACAGAACAGGCGCAAGAGATTTAATCGATAGGATTCGTACTGCCAACGCAAGTGATCCAGATAAAAGACATTCAGACGAAGAACCACTGAATGTAACTACGCGAGTAATAAATCCAGACTCTGGTTCCTCTCCCGACGAACCTCCTTCTGTTGCTGGCATACTCGCTTTACCAGAAGCATCTCCTACCCTAGATGCGTCTCCACCAACAACAGCAGCAGAACCTACTGGAGAAGACGCAGTAAGGTTACTGAATCAAATCGCTAGCGAAGAAACACCTATTCGCCCACAATCTACGGTTAGGCCTTGGGATACCAGCAAACTTCCTAGAGTCAATAAAAATCCTCAAGCAGGCAGATCAGTACTTACAGACCCAGACCAACAGTTTCAGCCACCGAGCCGAATAATATCTCGCCAGCCTGCGCCGCCACCTCCTCCTCCTGTTCCAACTGATGTTGAAGTTGCGAAAACTGACGAGTCCTATTTCCATAAAGAATACCAAAACCTAGAGGAGAAAAGAAATGCTGCAAAACAATTCCTTCGATCCGTACAGGAAGAAGCCGAAAGAATACTCGCAAAAGCAAGATCCGAAGCAGAAGCAATTAAACAAGCTACTCCCGCGGGTACCTCACAAATTGAACGACCTGATGCAGAAAATCCAGATGCAGGTTTACCTGCTGCTCCAGAAAACATTGATCAAAATGAACGAGAAAATATTGATCGGCACGAGCAATCATATACTGCTGCCCTTCCTCCTGCCGAACCATCAGCAGAAAAAAACGAAGTCCCGCCTAGCGATGATACAGGACTGCTATTGCATGAATATAAACAGCCAGTAGAAACGCTTCCCCTTGAACCATGGCAACAGGAAGTAAACCAAAAAATTCAAGAAGGAAGTGTTACAGATGCCGCAGTACAAGCTCGAGAACGCTACAATCAAGTCAGAAAGGATCGAACTGAACTATTTAGTTTCATTGCTTATCTTGAACCAATAGCTCTACAAGCAAACAATAACAATTTCTGGACTCTTCTTGGTGATGCCTACCTTGAAGCAGGAGAAACCGAAGCAGCCAATCAAACGTATAGTCGCATTGCGTAAATTACGCTTCATTTTTAGATACATTTTATATCCTAATTTTCACAGAAACCTTGAGTTTGTACCCCGTTTGACCTAGTTTGATAATCTTGCAATAGTATTTTTCACGTTATAGACTACAAAAAGATATTTAGATATTGTGATACTGCGATGTCCTGAGAAATAATCAACTCAATATCGTAAGATCTTTTTTATGGAAAACCATCCTATTCCCCAAGACATAACCGGATTTCAGTTTAAGCTGATCGGTGATATGACAGTAAAACAATTCGCGTATCTAGCAAGCGGTTGTATATTGGCATGGGTGTTTTTCTCGTTACCGATTCCTGTTTTGGTAAAATTTCCTTTTGCCTCTTTTTGTGGCCTTTTTGGGATTGGTTTTGCGTTTATTCCCATTGAAGGCCGACCAATGGATGTTATGGTTGTTAATTTTATCAAAGCGTTATTTACGCCAAATCAATACGTGTTTCAAAAAGACGGTGGACACATGTTCTCACATATTGCCGCTGTTGTCCCAGCTTCTCACGCGCAAACACCAGCGCGAATCGATATCCAAGCGTACTTGGCCCACGCCTCAAAACCAACGCAAAACAAACTCGATCAAAAAGAGAACTTGTTTTTCCAATCGTTATTCGCTACTCCAACAGCAGCAAGCCCTACGATTCCACCTGCTACGGTAATACCTGCTGCTGCTTCGCAACAACCGCCAATTGTCAACTCAGACTCTGCCCAAAACGCAAAGCAAAAAGAAGAGGCGCTTGAAAAAGAAGCACAGCTTATCCAAAAAGAATTAGAAACAGCAAAACAAGAAGAAGTAATTCACCCAGATCCTCAAGGAGATTTAACTGCTCACGCAAAAGTGCAAGAATTGCAACAACAGCTCAGTGATTTGCTTGCCCAAAAACAACAACTCGAACAACAGCTATTCGCGCTATCGCAAAAAATGCAGCAGCAATCTTCCCAACAAGTCTATAAACCAAGTGTTGCAAAACAGCTACAAGAAACATCTCGCGTTCGTCAAATACCCAAAGGCATGGGTACCCGAGCTGGGTTACCAACAACACCAGACTATCCAAATCTCATCACTGGTATTGTCAAAGACCCACGAGGAAAAATTCTCTCTAATATGTTGGTTGAGATAAAAGATAAAGAAGGAAACCCCGTACGCGCGTTTAAGACAAACTCGCTCGGACAGTTTGCCTCTGCCACTT
>CAZVON010000029.1:0-9548 GCA_964628435.1 uncultured Gammaproteobacteria bacterium | reverse complement strand
AGACCCGCAGGAAGAACATAAATTTGATCAAGTAGAAATTATCGCCAATGGCCAAATTATTCCTCCTTTGGAAATTATTTCCTTTGACCAACGAGAAGAACTACGCAGAAACTTATTTGGAAGCTAACGTATGAGCAACACTGCCCAGCAAAAGAAAAAAAAACCGACTCACGTAGGATCAACACAAAAATTTACGCAAGTGCATGACATTATTGACGATGTCGTTGTGCTTGACGGTGGGAATGCCTGTTTACTTATCGAAGTGCAAGCCAGTAATTTCGCGTTGCTTTCCCAAGACGAGCAAAACGCGCGGATTTTTGCCTACGCAAGTTTTCTAAATTCCCTTTCGTTTCCCGTCCAGATTGTGATTCAAAGCACAAAAATCGACATTTCTTCGTATCTTCGATTGCTCGATTCACACATGCAACAACCAACACTGCATAGTTCTTTGTCCGAACAACAAAATCAGGCACTAATTACGCAAATCAAACTCTATAAAGACTTTATTGCAGAACTTGTTAAAGTAAACACCGTGCTTGATAAAAAATTTTATATTGTTGTTCCTTATTCGTACCTTGAAAAAGGTATTGGAGGTGCTGCAACGGTTGCTCAGGGGAAAAAAGGACATGCAAATTTTGTTGAACAGGCAAAAACAACGCTTCACACCAAAGCAAATGCGGTCCTTGGACAATTAGCCAGGCTTTCGCTCCGATCAAAGGTTTTAGAAAAAGAAGAACTTATAAAAGTATATTACGATATGTATAACCAACAACGATCAACTCCTGAACAATTAAGCGCTGGTATTCACACACCGGTTATTATGACACCGTAATTATGGGACTGTTTGGATTTGGTAAAAAAAATACACCTATTCAATCAGCAGTAGCGCCTATGCAAGAAGGACAAACTGCTGCATTGTCTGAGCTTGAAAAAGGGATGGTATCGCTCAGCGACATCATTGCCCCTTCTTCTGTTGAAGTTGACTTTAAGTCAATTCGGGTTGGCGAAACCTACCACCAAACGCTTTTTGTGGTTGATTACCCTCGTTATGTGTCTCCCAATTGGCTTTTGCCACTTATTGATTTTGATCACTCGATGAATATTGGCATGTTTATTTATCCTACTTCGTCGCCAGATATTTTATCTGACTTAAGACGTAAAATTGCCGAAATGGAAGCTACCATTTCGTCTCAAGCAGAACAAAATCAGGTTATTGACCCAAAAGTAACCGCAGCACTCGAAGACGCGCTCGCGCTTCAGGCAGAACTGGCAAAAGGAGTTGAACGGTTTTTTCAGTTTAGTCTGTACATTACCCCTGCTGCTGATACGCCTCAAGACTTAGACGAAGCATCTAAACGCCTCAGTTCCACGCTTTCTTCTTTGCTGCTGTTAGCAAAACCAGCAACACTTCAAATGGAACAAGGGTTCAAAAGCACTATTCCACTGGGAGAAGACAAGCTCTTTATTACCCGAAACATGGATACCACGTCCTTGGCATCAACTTTTCCGTTTACGTCTGCCACCCTTACCCAAGACAGAGGAGTTATGTACGGCATTAATCAGCAAAATAGCTCTTTGATTATCTTTGACCGCTATACCCTGGAAAATGCCAATGAGGTAGTCTTAGGGAAATCAGGATCTGGAAAATCATTTTTTATCAAGCTTGAGGCATTGCGGCATTTTATGTTTGGAACGGAAGTAATTATTATTGACCCAGAAGGCGAATACGAAACGCTGTGCAAAACTGCTGGCGGTGAATACGTTGCTTTTACACCATCTTCTCCCATTAAAATTAACCCATTTGATTTGTCGGGTTTGTACGAAGAAGGAGAAAACGAACTAGGACTTAAAATCCTATCGCTCCACGGCTTGCTTCGCATTGTCATGGGAAATTTAGATGCCGCCCATGACGCGATTTTAGACCGAGCACTAGTTGAAACGTATCGACAAAAAGGCATTACTCAAGACCCAGCTACGCAGAAAAAAACACCGCCTTTAATGGAAGATTTATATAAAACGCTTCTAGGCACCGAAGACCCGATAGCTCGGGATTTAGCGCTTCGGATTGAAAAGTTTATTAAAGGAAGCTTAAGCGGTATTTTTAACCAACAGTCCAATTTTGATATTAAAAATCCGTTTACGGTGTTTTCGATCAAAGCATTAGAAGATGAGCTGCGACCCATTGCCATGCATATTGTGCTTGACTTTGTCTGGACACGGATTCGCAAATCCTTAAAAAAAAGGCTGCTTATTTTAGACGAAGCATGGTATATGATGAAATACGACGACAGCGCGTCATTTGTGTATGGTATTGCGAAACGCGCCCGCAAATACTACCTGGGACTTACAACCGCAACGCAAGATGTAGAGGATTTTCTTTCCACTGATTATGGCAAAGCAGTACTTTCCAATTCTTCGCTACAAATTCTTTTAAAACAAGGCACTGCGGAAGTTGATATGATTGCCAAAACATTCTACTTATCAGAAGGCGAAAAAACATTGCTTTTATCTGCCGATGTTGGCGAGGGTCTTTTTTTTGCTGGCCAAAATCACGTTGCCATGAAAGTTATTGCCGCGCCCTATGAACATAATATTATTACCTCCAAACCTTCGGAGCTACTCAAAATGCAAGAGCAACAAACCACTGAATCACTTGGTCAAGAACCACTACAACCTCCAAGTCAAGCAGTCGAGGCTCCCCCTGTTCAACCCACGCCTGTCTCTGATTCAACTCCTGTACAAACTCCTCTACCTCAACCTCTGAGTCCACCGATGGAAACTCAACCTTCTCAACCAATTACTCCATCAAATTCAACCGTTTCTGCCCAACCCACTAACCCAGTTGATTCACCCTCCTCCCCTCAACTACCCACATAGTGTTATCCTGAATCCTTCGGCCTGAGCTCAAAGTATATTTTTGGATCTATCATTCTATTTACAAACACCTCTTCCTAAGCGGATAATAATAATGTAGTCCAAAAATGGAAAATACTTAATCCTATGCCTGTCCAAGTTAAAAACTATCCCGCAATTCAACGCTTTATCAAATACAACGGCGAGCAAGCACATAAGTATGCTCAAGAATGGTTTCTATTCCAAAACAAACATCCAGAAACCCAGTTATTATCCTCCGAAGAAGACTGGCTCCACTGGCTTGCAACGCACAGATCGCTAGGTATTGATCCACAGCTTTGGCAAAGCAGAGAGATTCAAGAAGTATTATCCGAACCTCTCAGAGACTACTCGTTTCAACCGCAAGAACCAACGCAATCTGCTGCTTCCAACGTCTCAGAAACAGTCGCCAACGTCTCCAAACTGTTGGTTCCTTTGGAAAGCCGTGACATAGAAGAAGATCTTTCGTATCTTACCATTAAAAAACAAAAAATGCAGGATTGGCAAAAAAACAATCCTGGAAAAGATTTTGACACCTCAGAAGGCCAAGACTATTTATACGGCTCTCTGGATGAAAACACTCCTGTAACCACGCTTAATGAAGAAGCGGAAAAAGAATTTAGGGAACGATTTTCCAAAAAAGCTGAAAAATACGATAAAAAACGAAAGGTTACTTTTCAAAAAGCCAGTAACGACTGGACGTTTTCTAATAAACTTTCAAGCATTGATTCAATCGCGAAAAAACGTTACGAAACCTTAAAAAAACATGGAATCGGAAAAACACTTGAGGAAATAAAAAATGCAACCGAGAAAAATGTCTGGAAAGAGTTTGCAAGAATGTATCCGGAAAAAGCCGAAAGCTACGCAGCACAATATGAACCGCTTAAAAAAGCGCTGACTACTGCAAAAAATCCAGATCAGATAGATAGTACTGCACCAATTGTTCAAATCCCCCAAGAGACAAGCGAGCAAAAAGACGAAGAATCATCTATGCATATATCGTTCAGACGTCCTCCTCCACAGCCTACTCCAACAGATGATGAATTTATTCTAGAAGCTAAAGATCAAGAGGATGATTCAAATCAATACCAATCACCTAGCCAAACTGTCAATCAACCAAGAGCTCAACCTAGGCAGCCGCGAAGACCATTGCGCATCCCTCAACCATTATCTCGCATGGGTTCTCGCATCGGACAACAAATAGCAAAACAATTCGCAAAGCAGGTTTCCAAACAACTGGTACGTTCCCTTGCGCGTTCTACCGCAAGCGCTGTTATCGCGGCAACATCAGAAATATGGATTCCTATTCTTATTATAATCATCCTCGTAATTGTGACTATCGCTGTTTTAGTCGGTGGAGCAAGCGACTCTACCCAATCAGGTGATATTACTCCTACTCCAGCACCCTTTGGTCCAGTCTTTACTGGAAATCTTGCAAATTGCCAATTTACCCGAGGAGATCAAACTCCTTCCCAAGCAATATTTAAAAGCAGTGTGCTTTTAGGGTATTTTCAGCAAGCATCTCAACTATCAGGAGTTCCAGCAAGTGTTTTAGCTGGAATAGCTCGAGTAGAATCGCCAAGCGTTGTTAATCTCACGGATGCTGACTTGCCAGATTACGCATGTACTAAAAGCCCAACTGGAGCTTTGGGACTGATGCAAATCCAACCTCGCCACACGCTTGGACACGATCCGGAAGCGGTTAAGAAAGGCGCTTCATACTTAGGACTTGATTATAATAGCTTAACACCAGCAGATTATTGTGACTTACGAAAAAGTGTCATGTTAGGAGCAGGGTTTATTAACCAAAAACGCATTTATTTTACCCAAAGAGAATGGGATAATTCAAAAACCTTGGATAAAAGCTATATTAACAGTGTTGCTAGTTCGTATTATGGCTGCCTTCGCTATCCTAGCTGCTCTGCGGGTCCGTATAGTTACGGTGACGACCTTTATAACAGTGTGCAAAGTTGTCAGGTTTCTCCTATCCAAACAACTCCCAATAGCTTCATTACTTCTGCTCCTCTCCCCTTGTTGGATTCCATTGTGCAACATGCGTCAAGTCTTGTTCTAAATTTGCGAAAAGGAGCAGATGGGCTTTTCAATCTAATTGCCACAAAACCATCGATACCTCTTTACTGGTGTACGTATCTTGTTATCGATGCATATAACGCAGCTGGTCTTTCTGGACTCAAAGCCTCAGATCATTTATCAGTATTGTCTATGAAAGCGTTTTTCCAAAACACCGCGTTAAATGGCGGACAGTATACTCTTCTTCCTGCAGCCACACGGGTTGAAAATCTTAAACCAGGAGACGTAGTCTTTTTTGAAGGCCGTGGACAACATGTAAGCCTGATTAAATCAATTGATGTTGATATAAATGGCTTAGGAGTTATTTACACGTATGACTCTAATAATATTATCACTGAAGACAAAATTAGTGTTGCAGATCACAAGGCATTAAAAGCAGGAACCACTGCGCGTATTTATGCAATCACTGGTTTTGGAAGAGTTGTAAAATAAGTCTATGATAAAAAAAATGCTATTTATTTCCCTGGTTATTGTTTTCTCCTCTATTGCTGTTATGGTATTTCTACTGTCTCTTAACGCAGAAAAAAAAACATCGCAGCCAGACATTCCGATTCCTACTCCAATTAAAGGCACTTCTCCTCTCTTTTCACCCAATTTAGAAAGAGAAAAATTCCTGCAAGAAACCTACGCAAAGGATCGAGCGGAATTTTTGAATCAAAACTCCTGGTATGAAAAGTTACCGCTTAAATCTGAAAACTACTTGGTGATTTATAACACCGAGAAAGAAGAATTTGTCTCAAGCATCTATTATTACCCACATCTTTCGGTTCCAAAAGAAAAACAAATCGAGGATGCAAAGCAAAAAGTACTCGACATGCTTACCTATATTGGCGTTGACACCAAAAAAGAAAAAGTGGTTTTTATTGAAACCGAAATAGAATAATTAAGCAGCTTTTTTTACTCTATTTTGCCCAAAATCTGTAAGCATTTGTTGTAAAACTCCACTGTGCCGCAAAGGCGCGCCATGAGCTTTTAAAGGATTCTTTTCTCCTGTTTGTACTGCTTGGTGCACTGGCGTACCGTCAACTTTTAAATCAGGGACAAATTTTATAATATTTGCTGACTCGTCTGTGACGATTTCGTTATCTTCTAAAGCATTAAACGAGCGTATCCTTCGTCCACTTTTTATGGCAGTTGTCACAAAGTCAGTCACTTGTTTCTGATAATCCTTGTTTCCCCATAATTCAAATAAGTAATCTGTTACTTCTTCTCTCACCTGATAACGCCTGAGTGCTTCTGCTTTTATAAGCTGCACTTTAATTTTTTTTTCGAGCGTGGGATTTAACCCCCAGATTGGACAACCAATAAAATAGATATTATTAAAAACTTCCCAGTTTTGCATTAAAGCAGGCAATCCAGTAACTCCGCTTAAACTATACAATACAATGTTTATTTGATCCAACGGAAACTGCTCTTGATGTGCTTTTAATAAATCCTCCATATGTTTTATATTTACAGTGGGATGAACAAGGGTATCTCGCACATCGTACCCTTTTATTCCTGACCCTCCCCATGTGTTAAAAAGAATATCGTTGTAGTCCCATCCGTTTTTTCCAAGAGCCTGTCGCATCGGAACAAAAGTATCTTTATCATGGTCAAAAAAGGTTCGTACAATACCATATTCGTCTAGAATCCCAGACGACAAAAATATTTTTTCTCCTCCTTGTCTATTGTTTGTTTTGGGATCCCCAGTAGAACGGTCAAAAATAAGAGGGCGCTGGTCAATTTGTTTTTGTGGAAACCGTTGAATCTTGTCTCTTGGGATTCTTACTACTCTTCTTCCATATTCATCAAATTTAGACAAATATTTATATCGATCAAACGAGGCTGGCGAATGGGGAAAAAGAGATTCTCCAGACAACAGATAGTACATATTTCCATCAAACAAGGCGTCTCGCAAGCGAAACGGGTGTTGTTCTTTGTTTGGTTCTTGTTCTCTATCAACTGGAGTTCGAATAGGTTGTGTACATGACAGAAGAGAAGGAAATAGGAACGATCCCGTAGCAATCCCTATGTCTTTAAGTGCTTTTCTGCGAGTCCTCTCAGAATCAATACTATTCATACAATCAATGAATATCTACTGTTCTGATTGTACACGAATCGGCATGATAATATGCAAAAAGCTTGAATCTCCCTTTATTTTAAATACTCCTGGAGAAAGTGGGCCTGTCATTTCAAACACCATGTCGTTTTGGTCAATATTGGCAAACAGATCAAGCAGATACCGGGCATTAAACGCGATCTCATTTTCTTCTCCAGTAAGTTTTACCTCTACGTCTACGGTGTTTTGTCCAACCGAAGGAGTGTTTGCGGAAACAATTATCCTTCCTTTTTGAATTTGGAACTTAACAATATTTGCTGTTTCTCGAGCAAAAATAGAACAAATTTTAACTGCTTTTTGTAAAGCTTCTTTATCGAATTCAACCTGGGTTCCGTAATCGGTGGGAATGATTTTCTCAAATTGTGGATACTGCGCATCGATGAGTCTTCCTACAAGAGTAATTACTCCTTGAGTAAAAAATATCTGATTACTTTTTTCAGACACATGTAAAGCAATTTCTTCATCTCCTTCTTTTGACATAAGAACTTCCCTTATTACGCGAGACGGAATAAGGATGTGTTTTTCAGAACCATTGGATGCAGAGATACTGTTCCCAGCATGGTGCTTAAGTGATAATCTGTATCCATCGGTTGCCACCAACAAAAATCCATTTTTATTAATGGTTTCATCTCTTTTAATCAAAACACCTGAAAGTGCAGGCCTGGCGATGTCGCTACTTGCGGCAAACACTACTTTAGAAAAATCGTTATGTAGGTCTTCCTTTTTAAGGGTAGTAAGTTGCTCTCCTTTTTCCTCATATAGTTTTGGGAAATCTTCAGTTGGCATGGTCTGAAACATGCTTTTTGTATGTGAGCTTATTACTTCAAGCGTGGAGTTTTGGGTTTTTAGTGTTGCTGTACCAATTGGAAGTGAAGAAATAAGCTCTGAGAATATTTTTGCAGGAACGGTTGTTTCTCCTTCTTCTTCAATAGTAATTGGAAGTGAAGCTTGCATGCCTATTTCTAAATCTGTCGCGCTTATAGTAAGGATATTATTTTTTGCTTGAATCAAAAAATTTAGGAGTATTGGTAATTGACTTCGTAAAGAAACAGCATGTTGTACGTACGATATTTTTTTCTGTAGATCAATGATAGATACTTGAATTTTCATGGTGTTAAGAGATTTATACAATATTATTTTTTATTGGCAGAGCGTACAAATAGTATAGTATTATTTGTTGTAGTAGTAGTGTATATGGAAATGTGGAAAAAAGCAAGGTCCCGAAGCTAAAAAATATGTGGAAAACCTGTTGATATCTTTGAGTATAACTTGTTGATAAAAGCATCATAGTAAAATCTTTAAAAGTTATTCACGCAAAATTTTAGTTATCCCCACTATTTCCTCAGACACTTTAGATTTATTAGCAATTAAGTTTTCCACTTTTCCCACGCCATGCATGACTGTGGTATGATCCCTACCACCCAGCATATTTCCTATTTCAACAAAGGTGAGCCCTAATTCTTTTTTGAGCACATACATAGTTATTTGACGTGCTCGTACTAAAGAAGCGTCGCGTTTTGGTCCTTTCATTTGCGTTGGTTTAATATTATAAAAACCACAAATTTTTTTTACAATATCATCTGGATGGAAGTGAAATGAATTTTGCATCTTTTCCGAAGATAACGTTTGGGCAAGAACCTCACTAATATCAGAGCCTTTGGTGTTTGCTTCTGTCATGAGCCGAAGGAGCGCTCCTTCCAAGCTTCTGGCATCTTCTACTTTTTCGGCAATAGTTTTTGCAGCCTCAATTGGTAGGTCAAATCCAATTTTTTTTGCTTTGATAAGGAGAATCGCTGTTTTTAATTCAAAATCAGGTGGTTCAATATCAACGGTTAATCCCCCAGCAAAACGGGAAGATAAACGGCGTTCAAGTTTTTTTATTTCATTGGGTGGCCGATCAGAAGAGAGCGCGATTTGCGCGCCATTATCAATCAGAATATTAAAGGTGTGAAATAGCTCTTCTTGTATTTTGTCTTTTCCAGCAATAAATTGTACATCGTCAATAATCAGCAAATTAACACTGCGAAATCTTTTTTTCATCCCTTGAGTCTGGTTGGTTCGAATAGCCTCAACAACTTCGTTGGTAAATTCTTCGCTGGTTATATAAATTATTTTTTTTGAGGGATCTTTTTGATACACATAATTTGCAATTGCTTGCATTAAATGGGTCTTCCCTACTCCAACTGGACCATAGATAAACAATGGGTTATACGTGGTTCCTGGTGTATTAGCCACAGTTGTCGCAGAAATATATGCGAGTTGGTTGCTGGAAGACACCGCAATGTTTTCAAAGGTAAAATCTGGGCGGACTCTTGCTAAATGTCCAAACGAGACTGGTTTTTTCAGCACCTCTTGGGTGAATAGCGGACCAGTCGGGTCAGACGTTGGCAAGGAAAGGGTTTTAGGAATAAACAAGAGCGTGGTGTTTTTTTTTGTTTGTTCGTCAATGGTTTTTTTTAAGAGT
>CAZVON010000028.1:0-14760 GCA_964628435.1 uncultured Gammaproteobacteria bacterium | reverse complement strand
CATAAGGAAATTTCAGGCTCCTCTCCTAATAGGACCTATGCGCCCAATGAGATTATTGTACAGTACAAGCCTAACAACTCACCCGAAGAACTGCAAAAAAAGTGCAATTAGAAAACCAAAAACGCTCCACAATACAAGGATTTATTCAATATGTTTTCGCTCGCATATTTTCTTGGAATCCTAGCAAGAATGAGTGGGAAATAAAACTAGATCGCCTCAACAATGCCGACAAAAAAATTGGGGTTGTAAAAAAAGAAAAAGTATTCAACCAATCAGACAACCCAGCGCTTAAAAACACTTTCCTGTTTAAACTCAACGGAATAATGAGTGTTGAAGATGCCGCAAAAGTCTATTCCTCTCTTCCCGAAGTTGAATACGCAGAACCAAATTTTATAAGCACCATTCAGTCTTCCAACCAGATTCCTGCAAAAATATTCATTGACAATAAGGATTGGTATTTACTATGCTACATACATGAGTCTCTTTTTGTAAGAGATTTGTGTTGATATGCAGCTTGACCGCAGAAAAATACTTCTTCTTATCCTCGGTCTTATCCTTTTACTCTCTATTCCTCTTACTATTTACCTTGTTCGTCAACAACAAGAAATCCGATCACGCGCGACTGGACAAGAAGTATCTTTCCAGCTCTCGCCACAAACTGCAAATGCGATAGTAAACGATACCTTACCAGTAGCGATTTCTTTGGCAAATAGCGCGGGATATAATATCACTGGAGTTGATTTCACGCTCACATTTGATTCGGATATTTTAGAAGCCCTATCTTTCCAGCCGAATACTACCTTAAACACAGTAATCATTAATAATCCGCCAAACAATAACAATGGAACATTTCGTTTTGTGGTTGTGGATACGTCCGCAAATCAAAACACCCAAAACCCACTGTCTCTTGGCACCATAACCTTTAAGGCAAAACAAGTTGGTACTGCCACTGTTGGGTTCCAAAACAACCAGGTAACTGCTCTTGGAAACGACAATTTACTGCCTGTTGGCACAAATACTGTTGGATCGTACACGGTCGCGCTTGCCCCCACGGCAACTCCTACTCCATTGCCAACTGCCACTCCTAGTCCCACTCCGATTCCAACCGCAACCCCAACGTTAACGCCAACACCACGGCCAACCAATACACCAACCCCAACGCCAACGAGTACTCCCAGTCCAACGCCAACACCGTTACCCACTGCTACACCAACGCCTACGCCCTTACCAACGAATACTCCTACCCCCTTACCTACTGCCACACCTACTCCAGTACCTCCTACGGCAACGCCGGTACCAGTTGCGGGCGAGATCGATGGTCAACCTGGTATAACAATTAGCGATTTCAACTTCTGGAAAGAAGAATTCCTAAGTCTTAGACCAACCAGACAATCAGACCTTAACCACGACGGCTCAGTTGATCTTATAGACTTTAACATTTGGAGAAATGCATTTATAGCGACCCCATGAGGTATCAACCATTTCTATGCGCAATACTACTATTGTTCGTAGCAAGCTTCTTGATCGTACCAGCAACATATGCCCAAGAAGCGCGTTTTGCGCCGGGTGAAATTATTGTTAAGTACAAAGAAAGCCAATCCCCAGAAGATATTCAGCAAGAAGTAAATCGCAGACAAGAATCACAAACTCGTTTTTTTGGAGTTGGGAAAACGTTTGAAGACCTCAGCCTTCGAGCCCGCGGTGAAAAACTCCCCGAAGAAAAGTTAGAAGCAATAAAAGCTGTCGAAAAGAAAGCAAAGGTAGTATCCAAAAAAGATGTTTTCGAAGCAGAAAAAGATACAGATGACCTTGAGAATATTGAAGTAATCAAAACAAAGAATACGTCTGTAAAAGAGCTTGAAAAGCTGTATGAATCACTCCCCGAAGTAGAATACGCCGAGCCAAATTATATTTTTTCTACAAAAGCAACAGCAAATGATCCCTATTTCCCAGACATGTGGGCATTATCCAAAATAAATATTCAAAACGCATGGGACATACAAAAAGGATCAAATAGTATACGAGTAGCAGTTGTGGATAACGGCGTATATTACTACCATCCAGACTTCTTGGGAAGAACTATTATAAATGGTACTGACTTTACAACGTGCGCGGAATTTGATGATGATGGTTATTGCATTCGATATAAACAGCGAGACAATGACTCAATGGCTGAAGACAATTATCATGGTACCCATGTAGCAGGAACTATTGGTGCGGTGGTTAATAATGGAATTGGGGTTTCGGGTATTAATTGGAATGTAACTCTTATTGCGATTCGTGCGTTGAATGGACAAGGAAACGGATATCTTAACGATATCGCATCAGTAATTGTGTTCGTTGCGAATTATAACGCGAAATTTATTAATTTAAGCTTAGGGGGATGGCTTAGTTGTCCGAATACTTATCAAAACGTGATTAACTATGCTAGGAACAGGAATGTTACCGTTGTTGTAGCTGCGGGAAATGAAAACGTCGATGCATCAGTATCTACGCCAGCGAATTGTTCGGGAGTTATTGCAGTTGGCGCAACCGGTCCATCTGATGAACGGGCAAGTTATTCAAATTATGGCAGCACTGTAGATATTGCTGCTCCTGGTGGAAATCCCCCACAAGATTCGCCATGTACAAGATCAACCTGTATAACGTCCACTGCAGGGTATTATGACACAATCGATTCGCTCTATAGACAAGGATATGGATGGATCGCTGGTACGTCAATGGCAACTCCACATGTAGCTGGTGTGGCCGCACTCTTGTTAGCACAAAACCCGTCTCTTACCCCTGATCAAATCGAAGCCACTCTTAAAAACACAGGAGACACCATTAGTACCGACTTGCCAATCAGTGGCAAACGATTAAATGCCTACCGTGCTCTCCAATCGCTGATTACTCCAACCAGTACTCCCACTCCGCTTCCCACAAATATACCAACTCCTACCAATACGCCAACCCTTACTCCCTCTCCTACTCCCACTCCCATTCCGACTGCTACTCCTACACCATCGCCAAGTCCAACACCCACCAACACCCCGACTCCGACTTTTACTCCAACCCCGACTCCTAATCCCAAAGACATCAACCATAACGGCCTCATTGATCTTGCCGATTTTGACATTTGGAACTGTGAGTTTATAAATGGCGGTATATGCCCCTCTCCTTCGTCCAATAGAACTGGAGATATCAACCGCGATGGCTCTGTTGATATTTTGGACTTCTCCCTATGGCGTAACAGTTTTAATCCATAACTCCTGCGATTGACAATACGCAAGTAATTTACTATGCTTTCATCATGAAAAAATTTGTTTTGTTTACTTTACTTGTATTTTTGGGTTTTTCATCATCTCAAACATTTGCGCATAAGGAAATTTCAGGCTCCTCTCCTAATAGGACCTATGCGCCCAATGAGATTATTGTACAGTACAAGCCTAACAACTCACCCGAAGAACTGCAAAAAAAGTGCAATTAGAAAACCAAAAACGCTCCACAATACAAGGATTTATTCAATATGTTTTCGCTCGCATATTTTCTTGGAATCCTAGCAAGAATGAGTGGGAAATAAAACTAGATCGCCTCAACAATGCCGACAAAAAAATTGGGGTTGTAAAAAAAGAAAAAGTATTCAACCAATCAGACAACCCAGCGCTTAAAAACACTTTCCTGTTTAAACTCAACGGAATAATGAGTGTTGAAGATGCCGCAAAAGTCTATTCCTCTCTTCCCGAAGTTGAATACGCAGAACCAAATTTTATAAGCACCATTCAGTCTTCCAACCAGATTCCTGCAAAAATATTCATTGACAATAAGGATTGGTATTTACTATGCTACATACATGAGTCTCTTTTTGTAAGAGATTTGTGTTGATATGCAGCTTGACCGCAGAAAAATACTTCTTCTTATCCTCGGTCTTATCCTTTTACTCTCTATTCCTCTTACTATTTACCTTGTTCGTCAACAACAAGAAATCCGATCACGCGCAACCAACGAAGACGTTACTTTTATACTTACACCGAATACATATAGTCCAGGAATCGGAGAAGAATTTCCAGTACACGTATTTTTAAATGGGCAAAATTTTGACGTATCAGGAGTAGATTTTAAACTATCGTATAACCAAGATCTCCTGGAGTTGGTACGTTTCGAACCTGCCACGACATTTAATTCAGAGCTACTAAAAACCAATGATGCTCAAAATGGTCGTCTACGTTATGTTACTGTAAATAACACGAGAAACGAAATTCAAGGGCAGGCAGTAGACATTGGTACCGCGATATTTCGGCCTAAAACTTACGGAAACGCAACGATTACGTTGCAAGATGTTATGGTTGTCGCAGGAGGAGTAAACACCGCGCTAGCAGTTGCTCAGCTCCCAACCAGCACCATTTCTATTAACGACACAACCGTCATTCCTACCCAGCCACCCCAACCACCATCTGAAAATCTTATAACAAATGGTGATTTTGAGCTGGGACTCTCTAGCTGGGCATGTGGCGGAGATCCAAACGGACAAGGCACATGCGAACTTGACTCATAGGTAAAACACTCCGGCAATAATTCGGTTAAAATTTCCTACATACAAAGCACAGGCGATAGCGACTGGAGATTATCACAAACGTTCTCAGCAATTCCTGGCAATGATACTTATTGTTTTTCTGGTTGGGTCAAAAAAGGCGATCCAAGATATATTGGAGTTTCTATCGGTCAACAAGAAGTAGGAGGAGAACGTCGAGTATGGACAAATGGAAGTCTACAACAAAATAGTACCGATTGGCAATATCTACAACTTAATGTAGGTACTGGATCAGATTTTATTTTATTCTTAAGTACCCGTACTGTAGAAGACTTTAACTGGTTTGATGATGTCTCTCTTACCCGCGGCGCGTGTTCAAATACCGCACCAACAACCCAACCGTCTCCAACCCCGATTGAATCGGGGCCAACGCCGACCATACCTCAACCAACCGACACACCATTCCCAACCGCAACCCTTGCCCCAGATGTGCCATCGCCAACCCGAAGTCCTGCTGATTTAGATGGCACGCCAGGAATTGGGCTTGGTGACTTTAGCGCCTGGCGAGATGATTTTGTTAATTTTGTTAGAACCAACACATATAATGTAAGATCCGATTTATATCCACCAGGCAGTCCAGATGGACGAATTGATATTCAAGACTTTAGTACCTGGAGAGATGAGTACTTGCGTTATCTACGCAACACCCAATAGAATACAATAAGAGATATGGAACCAATTCTTCAAAACAAGAAGAAAAAGTTTATCGCAATTGGGGTTATTTTATTTCTTTTGGTAAGCGTTGGTCTCACCGTGTATATTCAACAACAGCAACAACGCACTCGCTCCAAAGCATCCGCAAACGATGTGACTCTTACGTTTAATCCATCCAGTGGATCAGCAGCCATAAACGATACCTTTCCAGTGGTCTTGTCTGTTGATGTCCCCACTTCTCAACAACTTACCATTTCTGGCGTGGATGTTACTCTTACGTTTCCACAAAATGACCTTCAGCTTATCAGTTTCGATCCGCCAGCCCGTGGATCAAATTACTTAAGCTTGCCGATTATTGATATTTTGGGCCCAGAAGTAACGCAAGCAAATCAAACCGGACGGGTACGGTATATGGCTGGAGCCAACGAACAAACACCGCCTGGATCCCTTATTGTTGGCACGTTTACCTTTAAACGACTTACTGCGAACACGGCAGCTATTGCGTTTGATGCTGCAACGACTGTAACTACAGAAAACAACGCCTCTTTTACTTTAGATAAATCAGCAAGCGCTAATTTTACTGTTGTCCAAACTGTTTCACCAACCGAACAAGTTTCTCAAGCGCCTTCTGCGCCACCACCATCTCCTACTGCAACCACTGAACCAACACCAACTCTTATTGCGGCAACCAATACGCCGATGCCACCAACCCCAAGTATTTTGCCAACGGCTACGCTTTACCCAACTCCTACATTTATTCCTGGAGCAACTGTACTTAATTTTCCAGATAATCTTACACTTTCTGGAATTGGCAGAAACGCATTGGTATTAAATCCTCAAGTACCAGTGACTTTTGAGATTTTGGACGAAGACGAAAATCCAGTTCTTTCTAACCAAAGTGGATATATCGAGTACAAAAGATCTCTTGGAAAATTTGGCGGGAAATTGGCAACCAACCAAGTTTTGCAACCAGGAAATTACCTCGTAAGACTAAAAGCAGACAAGTATTTGTCCAGGACCCTACCAGGAATTATTCCTGTTACGTCTAATGGCCCCAATGAACACACCATAAGTACAACGGTTCTTTTGGCTGGAGATATTAGCTCGGACAACAAACTGGACATCGACGACTACAATCGGTTGGTAAGTTGTTTTGGTATTAAGCTCAATACGCCTTCGTGTGGTGAATTTAAAGACAAAGCCGATTTAGATAACGACGGAGATGTAGATGGTGTTGATTACAACATTTTTATTACTAACCTCTCCCACCGAACTGGAGACTAATGAAAAATTTATTCTACTATTGACTTTTCTTCTTTAAATCTCCTACACTAAACTCATCATGGAAAATCCTGCAAAAGGAGTTGTATTGGAATGGATGCAAAAAATTTCTGACTTCCTATCTTCTGCCCATTCCAAACGCACGTTAAGTATTCTCGCGTTACTTACGATTATCTCCGCGGTTCCCCTTACCGTCTATATCGCTCAACAACAGCAGGAACTGCGCCAACGCGCCTCGGTATCAGAACCAGCACCAAGTTATGCTGATAATTTTGATTCAGAACGAGCAATTCCCACAGAATGGTCACAAATAACAGGAGGCACGTTTCGACACTGGACAGCAGATGGTAGATATAATATGCAACTATATAGTGGTGGAGGTAGCACCGGTCGGTTTGGTAGTGACACTAGATATGAAAATAATACTACTGGACAAAGTTTGAGTCTACTTTCTGTCCCTTTTACGGCAATTGCTGATATTCAACTTACCGAAGGATATCTGGTAAACCCCCAAAACGGTAATCCTCGTTGGGGAATTGGATTTGAGTTTGGGGGTAGTAAAGATGGGTGCGGCAACGGAGGAGAAACAAACTGCTATTGGGTTGTAGTGAATAACAAAGGCGATGCCGAACTCTATTATCGCCCACAGGGAGTCGGAGGATCAGATACTTCACGGTTTATGACTACCCGGCGATTATTGCCGCAAGGACAAATGCTTGGAACACAACGTTATAAATTGCGGGTTGATCGAACTGCTACCCAAGTTGATGTGTGGCTCAGCGCAGATAATGGAACAACGTATCCTTACCACGCTGTTTTTTCTAATCTAACTGCAACGAACGGTCTTGGGAGATGGTTTGGATTTGCCATGAATGGTTATGGACTGTCTTCCTCAAGTCAATTGCTAGCCAGCGGAATTGCTGACAATCTTAAAATATGGAATACAGTATTGCCTGCTCCTGGCCAACAAACCACCCAACCAACTCCAACAGCAGGTGATCGTACTGCAACTCCTGATGATCTCTTTCACTGTGCGGGAAGCGATGGGAGACGACGATATCAAGGACAACTTACAAGACTTGTCTGTAATACCGCTACATACGATAGTAGTAAAAATAATTTGTGTCCTGGACCAAATTCAGAAAACCCCTATTACCATAACAGTTGTAGCTATCAGGAAAGCGGACCAACGGCAACTCCAATCGGTAGGCGCGATGATCCAGATCATTGTGCTGGATCAGATGGGAGACGAAGAAATAATGGGCGACTCCAAGGACTTACTTGCAATACCAATAGTTATAATAGTGCTCGAGATAATTTGTGTGGCGGGCCAAACTCCGAAAATCCATATTATTTTGATACCTGTCCATGCAATGTAAATGGCTGCACAATTCCTACTCCCACAACCCGTCCGATAGGATTACCAACGGCAACTCATACTCCGACAGCCACTCATACTCCTGCGGCAACAGGATTAACCTGTACCCTTACTGTTGCCCCGCAAACAATCAACGCAGGACAATCAGTAACTGCTACAGTAAGTTTTAGCCGCGCGCTTTCCGCAAATGAACGTCCGATTATTATTTGGAATGATGGAGCACAAGACACGCTTTCTGCGGGAGAAAGCACAAAAACTCACACATATACTACTCCATCTCCTCAATATCTTGTAGAGCTGATTGTTGGAACCTTCTCCAACAATCTGTGTACAAATGCGTTGAGTGAACGACAAAAGGAGGTAAGAGTTAATTCTGTACAAGAACCAACAGCAACTAGTACCCTTACGCCAACAAGTACGATTGGAGCCACTGGCACAGGTACTGTTTCTCCATCTACTACTCCCACAAATACTCCACCAACCGGAAGCACGCAACTCGCGCTTTCTCTGCGGCTTGAGGGAATTGGACCAATCAATGGCGGCAATACCGAACCCAGGCATAAAACACGAGATGTAATAGTCCAAGTATTTGATACCAACAACAGAAAGGTTGGTAGCGACATTCGAGGCACAGTTGAATATAACGAAGACGAAGGGATTTTTGCTGGCAATGTGAATTTGGGAAGTCTTACAACAGGATCGTATCGAATTAAAGTCAAAACACCACGATACATCAGGCGATATATTGGCGGCATTCAACGTGTTACCGCTGGACAAGAAAATCAATCACAACTTATTACCATGGTTGTAGGCGATATTAACAACGATAACACGGTTGATGTTAGAGACTACAACGATCTTATTGCTTGTTTCGGGCAACGGTCAACAACCAGCCGATGCGGTTCAAAGCGTGATAACGCGGATCTAAACGACGACGGAGCAGTTAATGGCCCTGATCATACTCTTTTGCTCATCAACATCGGCGAACAAGAAGGCACATAAATACGGGAATTTGACAAATATTAAAAAATCAAGAATAATAGTTAATATACATGTCTAAACGAACACTTGCTCTTATCGTTATTTTAACCCTTATTACCCTTTCTTTGGTGTATATCGCGGTTACTCCCAAAGAAACAACAGTCAATCAGCCACAATTACCACTTTCTTCTCTGCCTACTCCTACCCCTGCTGCCCAATCGAGATTGTATCTTTCTCCCAGTACCATCGAAATGAGTACCAATTCAAATGCCGTTGACGTAAATATCGATACTGGTGGCAACTCGGTAACCGCGATCCAGCTTGAGATTTCCTATGATCCTTCGATACTTACCAATGTAGATATTGCAGGGCCAACTGCGAATGGATTTTTAGACAACCCGGTACAGCTTATTAAAAATATCGATAAGCAAAAAGGAATGATTACGTTTGCGGTTGGTATTTCTCCCACTGCTCCTGCCAAAAAAGGCATGGGAACAGTAGGGAGAATTACTTTCCAGTCATTTGCAAAAACAGGACAAACAGTAATTACCATAACACCAAAATCATTAGTAACTGCCGAAGGCGTTACCCAATCGGTACTTAAAGAAACCAATGGCGCAACGATTTTATTTGAAACAACTCAAGGCGCAGCAGGCGGCCAAGCAGTCCCACCCGTCCAACCTGTTACTTCTGTCTCTCCATCGCTTCCATAACAATCGAACAATTTTCATCTTTTTATTGACAACTCTTCTTAAATAATACTATGCTAGAAATAGTATGGTTTCAAAGACCAATTTAAGTGTTATTGGAAAAGTAATCTATTACCTGCAAAAAGGATTAGAATTGCTGTCTCACCCCAACTCTACCAGAACCCTAAGTATCTTAAGCATTTTAGTTATCGTTACCGCGATTCCTTTAACTGTCTATGTAGCCCAACAGCAGCAAAACCTTCAACAACGCGCAGATTTCGAGTGCGTCGAAATAAGACAAGGTGGAATATTCATTGGATGCCAATCTCCATGTACGATACAAGATGGTGCATGTATCGCTCCTTCCGAACCTCAGCCAATCCAAACTCCTGTTCCAGAACCTCCAACCGCAACTCCGCCTGCGCCAACCGAAGCCCCATCAAATCCTATTTTTGACTGTAACAATCGAGTGTATACTGAAAACAACCAACGATACGAATATCAGTGTCTACCCGAAGAACTTGTTGTCAATGAATGGACCCCAGAATACAGAAGCAACAACTGTTCTGTTGGTACTCTTTGCGCATGGAAAGTGATTCAACCAACCCCTACTCCAACTCAATCTCCCTCAACTGGCGGAGCGGGAGAATTTAAGTGCGAAGGAATTCATCCAGACGCAAATGGAGAATATCGAATCCAATATGAATGTAAACATCTTATTACATTAAATACCCTCTATAGAAACTGGACAATAGATGTGACAAAAGATCATGCAAGACTCTGCCCTTATATAATACGTATCGAAGAGCCTACTGGCATTTTAGGATCCATTGATTTACATATCCCAGGTAATCGGTGCGCGTATAAAGATATAGGACAACAAGCAGCTCCTGTTCCAACTCCCAGTTCTGCGAGGCCGACAGGAACTTCGGGTGGAGATACCGGGCAAGACACAGGCTTATGCAATGGAGGACTTGGTATAGATAACAACAATACAAGAAATCCAGTTCTTAACGCGACATGGAACTTGAGTGAATCAAATCCTTCCCATAGCTGCAATGTGTATATTACCAAACCAAATGGTGAACCAATTCAGTTAGGGCAACAAAGCAGCGCTCAATGCAGGGGCGGAGCAGATCAAATCACCCTTGACTCATCTTTTCCAAGCGGTAACTATACGCTGTATGTAAGCAATGGTACGCCCAGTTGTGAAAATAATCCTAAAAACACTATTGCTGTACAAATCGGTACTGCTGCTCCAGGATCAACTACACCAGGAGGGACCGGTGGCTCGTCTGTTGGAGATTGTAGGGATTTAAGACCATCAGAAACACGAAGAAGATCCGAAGACCCGCATCCTTTGCCAGATTCTGAATTTATATGGAAAGCATTTTGTTCGACAAACTGCGTTACAAATTCTCAGTGTCCAAAAAATGAATTTGACGATTACTTTACTGCTCAAAGTAAAGACGCAACCGCATGGTGTTATGGATTCGATAGCGGGTCAAAATGTTTGCAATTACAACGAAATGTCTGCCGACAACCAATTGACGCGCAATGTAGAGCACAAGCAGGCGGGCCACAAATTACTACCCGTCCATTAGACGGCCCTCCTGCCGCGTGTGATACACGTAAAGTGAATCTTCGCGTCGTGCCTGATCCTGTATATGCCAATAATCAGGCAACCTTTATTGTAGAAGCACCTCCTGGTGTATTTGATTATCAAGGAAGCACTCATGTTGACGACACTTCGTTAAATCCGTTTACCGATTGTAACTTTAACGAAGCAAATACAAATAAAGGAATTGGCAACTCCAAGCAATGTAGAATAACAGCGATCTCTAATTTTACTTGGACTCACAAATGGAGAAACTGCAATGGCGGTAATTGTTCAAGCACGGTATGTGAAAAATCTATCACTGTTCCCGTTGTAACCGGCACACCACCACAGCCTCCCCAATCACCAACCAATTTGGCCGCGCTTTGTACAACTAATCCAACTGGCCCACGCACGGTGCGCTTCGCGTGGTCTTCAGTTCCTGGCGCAGTACGCTACGCATTTAGACTCAAACAACTTTCTACTGGACAAGAAGTTGTATCCATCGACAATCTCTTTTCACCAGAATATGAATATACGGTACTTGCGGGACAAGAATACGATTGGTGGGTACATAGTGTGGCAACGACCGGCAGGTATAGTGAACCCGCTACTCACGCGTCAACCAGATTAAAATGCGATCCTGCTCAAGATAGCAGACCCACCAACACACCTATTCCATCTGGCACGCAGGGACTTGCTGGAGATTTTAATCGAAATGGCGAGCTAGATGTAGAAGATTTGGCAATGTGCCGAGGAGAAATCCGCGGAAATCTTACTAGCACCCAGTGTTTGCTTATTTCGCAAGATGGAAAAACCAAGCCAGATATTTTAGACTGGAACGAATGGCTCAGACTGTACAGAGAATGGAAAACAAGAAGGTAAGGACCGAATGATGATGAACAGATTTATTTTTGTATTCGCAACAATTCTGTTACTTATTTTCTTATTCGTGCCCCTCCAGTCTGCTCAACAGTCTCGTGATTCTCTTGTATTTTCTCCAGATAAAGTTACGAAAGTAAAAAACGAACAATTTGAAGTAGAAATAAAGCTTAATACTACCACGACTGTAAACGGATATGACGTAACGCTCCGATTTGATCCTTCGGTGATCCAAGTTGTACGATTAATTCAAAATACAACTGACTTTAACTTTACTTTTAACGAAGACTTCAACAATACGCAAGGGAATCTACGTCTTGCTGCTACCAATGAAAATATAGATAAATTAGTATCTGGCAATAATATTGTTTTGGGGAAAATTATCTTTAAGGGAAAAGCTCGTGGGCAAAAAAAAATAGTATCGTTCTCTCGCGTTCGTATCCCAACATTTACTACCAGTGGACAGCTGCAAAACTTAGATCTAACACGTGGGTCATTGGAAGTGACAATTACCGAACCAAACGCTGGCACTTCTACATGTAATTTATGTGTAAGCAAAGCTCTTTGTCTTTGTTCGTTTGTACCGTTTTAGATACCCTCGCATTTCACCAACTAAGTATAAAGAGCCAGTGATTATTCCAAGAGTATTGACTTTACGATATTGTGATATTAGGATATCAAGAGCCTTCTTGGGATTTGCTTGGGCAATAACTTTAATTTCTTTTTTATTCAATTTCTTAATTTCTTGAGCAATGAACTGCGCTTTCATTGCTTTTTGATTACTAACATACACTTCAGAGGAAAATTCTGTTGCGATAATAACGTCAGCTTCCTCAGTAATGTAATTAAGCATCGAATCAATGTTTTTATCTTCCTTGAAGGAAATTAAGAATATTTTCTTCTTGTTTTGGTATAATTTTTTTACCGATTGAATAAACGCACGCATTTTTTCGGGATTGTGCGCGCCATCCAGAATAATTTCGAATTTCAAGATTTCAAATCTTCCTGGAAAAAATGCGGTCCGGAGGGCTTGTCGGATGTGGCCTTCTGAAACTTCAAACTTAAACTTTCTAAGCTGAAGGACTGTTTGAACTGCAAGGCTCGCGTTTTCTACCTGAAAATCGCCCAAAAGAGATAATTCAAGCCTTCTAAATGGAATATTTTTGTGTTCATTTGATGTAAAATCAAAAATAGTAGATTGTTTTCCTTGCTTTACTATATTAAACCGAAACTCCTTATTTAATCTGCACAATTCTGCACCAGCTTCCCTGCACTTCTCCTTGACAATGTTTATAACTGAGGCTTGTTTTGCTCCCGTAATGAATATTGGATTTTTTGGAATTTGTTGATTGGTATTTATTTGATATTTGAAATTCTTGCCCTGAGCTCCCCGAGTCTGAGCGACCTTGGAGTCGAAGATTTGTCGAATAGATGATATTTGAAATTTTTTTACAATTTCTGCTTTTTCCCTTGCAATCTTTTCTATGGTATCTCCCAAAATTGCGGTGTGATCAAGCGACACATTGGTTAACACATAGATGAGTGCATGGAGCGTATTGGTCGCGTCCCACCTGCCGCCCAGACCAACTTCAACCACCGCGATATCTACTTTTTGCTTCGCAAAATACAAAAATGCCATGGCAATGAGTATCTCAAAATGCGACGGCTCCCCAACATCTGTCTTTTTCATTAGTTGGATAGTTCGAACTATCGAACTAACAAGACGTGTAAATGTTTCGTCGTCGATTGGCTTTTCGTTGATCTGTATCCGTTCATTTACCTTTTCTAAGTGTGGAGAAAGCGTAAATCCTGTTTTATATCCTGCGGTTGTTAGAATATGAGAAATAAGATACGCGGTTGATCCTTTACCCGATGTCCCGCCGACTAAAATTGATGGAAATTTGTCCTGCGGATTCCCGAGAAGCTCCAACAATTTCCTCATCCGATCCAAAGGATCTCTTTTTCTCGCTTGCTCAGGAGTAATCTTGGCAAAGATGACTGGTTTTATAAATGAATCCAAATATTTAAGAGCTTGATGATAAGATTTTATTTTCATATGTATAATAAGTTAGTATATTATACATGCAGATATTGAAAGATTACAAAATAAGGGAATTACTTTTATAATAGTTCTTCCACTTCCCATTTTTTTTCGTTTTGTGGACAGCGGTGAACAAATACACCAACAACTACAACGTGAGGACGCACTAATGTTTTAATTATTGCTATTGATTTTTCAATATGCTCTTTGTGATGTTCGTCGTCCACTGGATTACCAGCACACTCCGCGTGACCGTCTACGACAATACCTTTTGAGTGATGCTTCTCTAAAGAAATAAGAATTTTTTGCTTGAGAGCTTGTAAAAACTCATCTGAGGGTTTATGAGCAAGGGTTCCAACAATTCCTGCTTCGGTAATGGTATCTGGATAATCTGCGTGAAACTTTTCCCGACCAAACTGAGCAACTGCTTCCTGGCACCTGCCATCCATACATCCTATGGAGGTAAAAAACGTCTCG
Source organism: uncultured Gammaproteobacteria bacterium (assembly GCA_964628435.1). Taxonomy (GTDB): domain Bacteria; phylum Patescibacteriota; class Microgenomatia; order Levybacterales; family UBA12049; genus CAZVON01. The sequence goes on along the minus strand of CAZVON010000028.1, from coordinate 210 downwards.
CCTGATTGTGACATATATCTTGATATTACTACAAAAACACAAATTTCGCAAAAAAACTTAGCGTGGAATCAATTCTATCAATTTGTTATAATAGCTTTGTGGGTCGGTAGTTCAGCGGTAGAACGCTTCACTGACCCGCCTGCCAAAGCGCGCATGTAGTTCAGCGGTAGAACGCTTCTCTGATAAAGAAGAGGTGGATGGTTCGACTCC
>CAZVON010000027.1:3902-15713 GCA_964628435.1 uncultured Gammaproteobacteria bacterium | reverse complement strand
TTTCAGGTTCAAGATCTTACAAAAAGTCCACACATTGGTGTTGTACTCATGATTACAAGTGAGCATTTAGATTATCATACTGGTGTATATGAATATATAAATGCGAAGCGAAATATCCTGAGGTTTCAATCCCAGAATGATTATGCGGTTATTAACCGCGACTATTTAGCAAGTCACGAGTCAGATATTTATACCGAAGGAAAAGTATATCAGGTGAGTAGGGAACGAGGAGTGTGGGAAGAAGGATGTTTTGTAAGGGATGGAAAAATTGTTATAAGATATCGCTTTGGAAGTTTTCCGCACATTGCAAATGACACTCGGCAACCGTTTGGTTTGTATAATCAGCAAAAATCTTCCTCGCTAAATGAAAGTCGATTACCGAGACTCAATACAAATTCTAAGTTCAATTCACGATCGACTTTCAATTCATTTGCAAGTGAAAAAACTTCCCGCGATTTTATAGAAAAAGAAATTATTTCGGTAAAAGATATTTTTCTTCCTGGCAAACACAATCTCGAAAATGTGTGTGCGGCGGTTATGGCGGCAACTCTTGCGGGAGTAGAGAAAAAAGATATTGTGTCGGTGTTAAAAACATTCAAAGGGTTAGAACATCGGCTTGAGCTAGTTGCAGAGATACATGGTGTGAAGTATTATGATGACTCGTTTTCTACAACCCCAGAAACCGCAATTGCGGCAATCCAGGCATTTCAAGAGCCAGAAATTTTAATCTTAGGCGGCTCGAGTAAAAACAGCGATTTTTCAGAGCTTGGTCGCGTCATACGAGACTCAAAAAATATTAAAGCGATTATTGGTATCGGGGTTGAATGGCCGAGGATAAAGAAAATAATCAGGAATCAGGAATCAGGAATCATGGTTGTAGAAGGGGCGAAAGATATTAAGACGATTGTTCAAGCAGCGTGTAAAATTGCCAAGCCCGGGGATGTGGTGTTGTTGTCCCCAGCCTGCGCGAGTTTTGATATGTTTAAAAACTACAAAGACCGCGGAGAACAATTTAAAGAAGAAGTTCATAAGTTAAACAAGTGATGAGCTTGACAGGCCGTGTATACGGCGTATATACTTCATAGTATGAATACCGCAGTGGTGAATGTAAAAGTACACAAAGATGTTAAAAAGCAAGCCCAAAAAGTCGCTGCTGAGATGGGCGTTTCGTTGAGCGCTCTTATTAATGGATTTCTTAAACGCCTCATTAAAACCAAAACCGTTAGGTTTAGTACAAGAGAAGAACCCAGCGCATGGATGATAAAGGAACTGAAAAAATCAAGAGAAGATATCAAAGCAGGGAGAATCTCTCCGCCTTTTGATAATACCGATGACGCGATCGCCTGGTTAAATGATCCAAAGGCACGTTATCAAAATGGAGATAGAGTTTAATGCTCAGTTCAGAAAGCAACATAAGAAAGCAAATAGAAAGATTCAAATTGCATTTCAACATCGTTTGCAACTGTTTCAACAAAATCCCCACAGTCCTATTTTAAGAAATCATAGTTTAACAGGAGATTAAAGAGGGAAAAGAAGTATTAATATTACCGGTGATTGGCGAGCGATTTATTCAGAGCACAGACAAGACAAACGTATAGTTATTATCTTTGAGATCCTCGGCACCCACAGCCAGTTGTATAAATAAACTCTTCTTAAACTACAGCACTATGTAGTGTTATATATTTTGTGTTTTATATCCACAAATATTTTCAACAATATTTTTAAGTATAATAAGAGCAGGATAGATGGCTAAAACATTTTCATTTAAAATTGTAGAGAAAGATCAAAAAGCGCTCGCCCGAGCAGGGGAGATTCATACTAGCCATGGGGTGGTAGAGACACCGGCTTTTGTGCCGGTTGGAACGCGCGGTTCAGTTCGAGGACTTTCTTCGGAGGATCTTAGAAAAATTGGGGTACAAATTCTCTTTGGCAATACGTACCATTTGCACTTAAAACCAGGAGAAGACGTTATCCAAGAATTTGGCGGACTTGGGAAGTTCATGAACTGGAAGGGGGTTGCCATAACAGATTCAGGTGGTTTTCAAGTATTCTCGTTGGGACAGAAGAAGATAAAATTATTCGCAGATGATAGAGGGGAGACAGAAGTTGATTTAGTAAAGATTTCAGAAGACAGCGTTAAATTCAGATCTCATATCGATGGTTCATTGCATGAGTTTACACCAGAGAAATCAATTGAGATTCAACACAAACTAGGCGCAGATATTATCTTATGTTTTGACGAATGTGCTCCATGTCCTTCAACGCATGAATATACAAAAGCCGCGATGAAACGGACTCACCTTTGGGCCAAACGTTGTTTGGAATATCACTCTAATGATACGTATCATCATAGTGACAAAAAGCAAGCGCTATACGGGATCATTCAGGGAGGAGTATATAAAGATTTACGGAGAGAATCGGCGCAGTTTATTTCGAGTTTAAATTTTAATGGTATTGCGATTGGCGGAGTGTCGGTTGGAGAGAGCAAAAAGGAAATGCGAAATGTTCTTTCGTGGGTTCATCCGTATTTACCAGATGGGAAACCACGGCATTTGTTGGGCATTGGAGAGGTAGATGACATTTTCGATGCTGTTTCGTTTGGAATGGATACGTTTGATTGTGTCATACCAACACGGTTTGGCCGCTATGGTATATTATTCGTTTCACCACCAGAAGGAAATCTTAAAAACAAATTTAGACTAGATATTACTCGGTCGGTTTTTTCCCGCGACAAAAATCCTATTGACCCAAACTGTGATTGTTATAGTTGCAAAAACTACACACGGGCGTATATTCACCACTTATTTAAAGTAGAAGAATTATTAGCATACAGACTTGCAAGTTATCACAATGTGTATTTTCTTATTCATCTTACTGAAAAAATCAGGAAAGCAATTATAGACGGATCATTTAGTCAATTCAAAGCTCAGTGGTTGTTGTTATAGTATTTCTTCAAATAAAGATCTTTGTTTTCATTGATTTTGTAACCTTTTTGATGGGCTCTTAGGAGATGTGCGAAATTTGACACATCAGTACGTGAGTGATATTATGGCTGTCCTTTATGCGACTGCTGCCCAAAATTATTTTTCTTGTATTGCTGAGCACCTTTCTTATTCTCTTTTTCTCTTCAGATAGCTCTGCGAGACCAAAAAAAAGTGTTACGCCAACACCAACGTTGACACCAACGATAACGCCGATTTTTACTTCAAGCTCTTCATTTACCAATCCGCCAACATGTACCATATCGCTTCAGTCTTTAATTAATCAAAGCGTGCCCTATGCAACCATTACAGTTCCGACCGGGTGTGTTTTTCGAGAAGCAGTAGTAGTTACAAAGCCACTTACTCTTGATGGTGGTGGGAAAGCAGAAATTCGCGGCAGTGACATATGGAAAAACTGGGCAAAATCAGGCAATTATTGGCTACAGGGAGTTGTTCCATATTTGAGTGTTCATGGTGAATGCGCAACTGGCACATCAGCTTGTCTGTGGCCAGAGCAGGTATTTTTTGATGGCAAACCACTCAAGCAAGTTGTGACAAATCCCATATTTGGTCAATTTGCAGTTAACAGTAATCGGCAGATTCTTCTTGCAGATAATCCGACTGGTCATGTCGTTGAGGTAACCACTAGAAGACATTGGATAAGCACACAATCTGATAACGTAACGATTCAAGGATTTATTTTCAAGCATGCTGCGAACGATTCTCAATCTGGAGCCCTTTCTGTTAAAAACTCACACGTGTTTGTCAGAAGCAATCGCATGTCTGATGCGCATGGTGCTGTTATTTCAAGTGTTAACAACAAAAATACCCAGATTATTAATAACCATATTTCCCGCGGCGGACAACTAGGAATCCACGGATACAACATTTCAAACGCGGTAATACAATACAATTCGATTTACGACAATAATACCGAGCAATTTAATGCTGGATGGGAAGCAGGTGGGGTAAAAACAGCAACCATTCAAAATACACTTTTTGCCAATAATACTGTGTATCTAAATCGTGGGCCAGGACTGTGGTGTGATATTAATTGCTCTGGAGTTACCTATCAAAATAATCGGGTGCATCATAATACTGGGAATGGGATTTTTTTTGAAATTAGTACCAATGGCACAATTATTGGAAATCAGGTGTGGGAAAATGGGTGGGCAGATACTTCATGGGGATGGGGAGCAGGAATTTTAGTTTCAAGTTCAAGTACCACCGAGGTGGCATATAATACGGTATCGTGGAATGGTGATGGAATTAGTGTGGTATCTCAAAACAGAGGCAATAGTACGTGGAATACAGTGGTTGGAAATTCGGTACACCACAACAATATTATTTCTACAGGCAATGGACCAAAAGCGTTGGGATGGTATCAAGATTGGGCAGGTGTGTTATACAATGCATCGTCGAATAACAAGGGATACGATAATAAGTACTGGTATCCAGATGAAGAAGGAACATATGATCGATTTGAATGGAATAAAACGCCTATTAAAATGATTTCAACATTTAATCAAACACTGGCAGAAGAGAAGGGTCGGTACTTATTGATAGGAGAAAAAGATACAGTACTTAAAACTTTGGGAATTTCGAGCCGTTAAACGTACTACACAGTGCCACTGTTAGAAATACTGGCAACATACAGCATGAGCGCGATAAACCCAGCAATAGTAGAGAGAGTCAAAAACGTAACCAGTCCTTTATTTTGAATCTCGCCAGTTTTTATTACATACGTTTGGGCTATTAAATCATGCCATCCTTGATTTTTGGGATGCCAGGCTACCCAGAAATACCCAAGACCCACAACGACAAACGACACAAAATACGCGCAGTATCGAATAATTGCAACTGGAAGGGTGAGGGCTTTTTGGTCTTGAGTAATTATTTTTATAGCAAGCAAACGTTTGCCAGGAGTTTGGCCATAATAGTACAACCAAAAAAGGATAACCAAGATAAAATCAAGAGTAGTTGTTAAAACCACATCGATTATTTCAAGAGGTGTTTGTACTTCTTGAGGGAAAGGATCAGTGCCTAATGTAAAACTAATACCAATACCAATCGCAACAAGGATACCGCCGTCTATAACACTGGCAGCAAACCGCCGCCAAAACCCGGCATATTCCAGTTTATCTTCTGCCATATACCCTGAGTATAGCAGGAGAGTTTTCGTTAAGTCAACAAATCGGGTAGAAAAGTTAACGATTGATTCTTGAGATTTTTTTTGGTATAGTCATTACATGACACAGCAAGTATCAAGAATTTTTTGTTGGTATACCTTCGCGTAAGCGGAGGTTTTCCTGTGGAATATTGTTTCGAAACCTCCGTTCATTATTAAGATGAAATCAGGAGGTTTTTTGTGTACACTGCACGGCAGGGGACAACTGGTGTTCGCAGCAGCCTTGACCCATCAGTTGCTTCATATTTAAAAAAAGTGAGATAGTATTTTGATATTCCCATTGCGGTTGGATTTTGCATTTCAAAAAAAGAACACATTCAGCAACTCAAACCTTATGCTGATATTGCGGTAGTTGGTAGCGCGTTGATCGATATTATTGATACCGCAGAGAAGAAAAACAGCATAAAAGACGTCAAAAACTTTTTGCAGAGTCTTAGTATATAATAGAGATATGAAGAAGAGAGTGTATTCAGGTATTCGAGCAACTGGCAGGTTGCATCTGGGAAATTATATGGGAATGGTCAAAGGGATACTCGCCCTTCAAGATGAGTATGAGTGCGTGTACTCGGTTGTGGATTTGCATACCATGACAACACCTTATGACCCCAAAACGCTCAGGCAATCAGTTAGAGAGATAGTATTGGATTATTTAGCAGCAGGATTTGATAGGGAAAAATCGCTTTTGGAAATTCAATCAACCGTGCCTCAGCATACAGAGCTTTCGTTTTTGCTTGCGACCATTTTTCCACTTGCGAGAATCGAAGATTTGCCAACCTACAAAGAGAAAAAATTACAGCACCCGAAATATGTTAACGTCGGGCTTTTGTATTACCCAGTTCTTATGGCAGCTGATATTTTGCTCTATAAAGGAGAACTCATACCAACAGGGAAAGATCAGGAGCCTCATCTTGAAGTCGCCAGAGAAATCGCGAGGAAATTTAACAGCATCTATGGAGAGACATTTCCAGAACCTCAGCGGTTTGCGACAGAGGGAGAATATATACCATCGCTTGCGGGGACAGGAAAAATGAGTAAATCGGTTGAGGGAAGTTATATTAATTTAACCGATGATTTGGAAATGATTCGAAAACGCCTCGCGTCTGCTCCGACTGACTCGGGATTACTAGGAGGCGCAGTGCCCGCAGATGGCCCAATTGCTCAATTGTTCACATTGTTGCGATTGTTTGCAGCTACAGAAATGTATAGGAAATTTGAGAAAGATTATCAAGAGAAAAAAATTAGATATGTAGACCTTAAAGAAGCACTTGCTCAAGCAATTTACCAAGAGCTTAAGCCCTTTCAAGAAAAAAGAAAACAATTCGAGCAAGATCCAAAGCGTGTTGATTCAATCCTTGAAGAAAGCCGAAAAAAATGCCTCGCAATCGCAGAAGAGACAATGAAGGAAGTTAAAAAAAAGATGGGGATACAATCTTAAACGTGGGGGAGTTTTAAAAATTCTCGTATAGTTGGGTTAAGGGTTAGATATATTCGACCGCGGAAAATATCTCGTCTTACTTTACTAGGTGATAGAGTATTCTCTTGTGCTAAGTATTTTATACTGCGAGGAGGCTCTCCTGTAAGGCCATAATACTTCATAAGCAAAATAACATCTCGTGGAATTACTGTCTCATGTGGGTATTTAGACCTAGCGCCATATGAATAATTAAATCCATCAGAGGCTTCGAATACAGTTACCTCTTTGGGAATTTCTTCTCGTAATCCATCTCGGAGGGCATTTGCAACTATAGTTTGAAATTCATCCCAATTTATATCTGGAACATTTGAAATCACGAGTAGGTCTTGAGTAAGCGCTCCCATTGCAAAATATATTCTCATTCTTGATTCGGCAGGCGGATTTTGAAAACGGCTAATAAGTTCACTGGCTTGACCTATGTGCTTTTGCCATTCAGGAGTAGCTAAGTGGAGTTTTTCTCCACGACCGAGCGGTTGTCGAGTGAGAAATCCACCCAATTGCCGTACAACTGCCTCGAGTTGAGCATCTGATCTTCCAGGAACATACACATCGTAACGTGACATTGTCGGTATTTTAATATTTTTTAGAATAAAAGCAAAATTTCGAATTAAGAGGGTTAAGTTAATATATTGACATACAAACGTACGTATGATAGTATGTAAAAATTATGTTTCATTTTCCAAACACTACAACTGCCAAGCAACTGCAACAGAACTATCGAAAAGTTTTTGATTTGGCTAAAAAAACAAGAGAACCAGTTATTGTAATGCGTAACAACAAACCAGATGTAGCAATTATAGACGCCAAAAAATTGGAAGAGATGGAAGCAATTCTTGGGGTTCTTGAAAGCAGAGAAGAGGTAAGAGAAGGAAAAGCAAAGTTACTCAAAGGATCACTCGTTGATTTATGGCATGAAGCGCAAAAACATCACGATTAAGTATTCTACAAAATTCTTAAAAGGCCTTCGCAAGTTTCCAAAGACACAGCTTACATTCCTCGCTCAAAAGGAAAAGATTTTTAAACAAAACCCGTTTGATCCACGACTAAAAACCCATAAGCTCAAAGGCCAACTTTCAGAATTTTATTCATTTTCAATTTCCTATCACTGGCGTATTGTATTTCATCTTGAAAAAGGCGATGTTGTGGTGTTTGATGCGGTTGGAACGCATGAAGTATATCGATAGCAGAAGAGACAATGAAGGAAGTTAGGGAGAAGATGGGACTTTAACTACCCCAGAACTGTTTTCCAGCAATAATTATCGCATTGCGACAGGTATTAATTCTTTGGCTAATAACACTGGCTGGAATGTTGCGTCTTCGAGCTAATTCTTGCTGCCATTTTTCAGTAAATAGCTCAACGATTTCACCACGAGTATACGCGGTTCTTCCAATGGTACCTCCCAATTGACGGACTATACTCTCGAATTGAGCTTGTGATTTTCCTGGGATAAAAACCTCGTCGTTTCGCGGCATGGAGGGGATTATAGCACATTCAATCTCGTTTATATTTTTTGAAATATTTTGGGAATGTCCAAGAGAGTGTTTTTGGATGCACAATGGCAATGCCTTTAAACGTTTTAAGCTTAATTAAATCCTGATCGGCGCTTACAATTAAGTCTGCTTTTCCAGATAGTGCAGCGGATAGGATCTTATTATCATCCGGATCGCGTTTTAGAATCAAAACTTTCTCTGTAATTTCTACGACCTCAGATGTTCTTATAACATGCTGTATAAAAAAATTGATATCATTTTCTGATTTATCAAATTTAGATAAGAGTTTGTCTCTAAGTTCAGCTAGAATTTCCTGCGAGGTTACCAGAGTAATCTCTTTTGATTTGATGCCAAGAAGAATAATATCCTCAGCAAACTTGCTGCCTAAAGCAGCTGCTATTAAAACATTCGTATCAAGCAAGAGCCTCATCCAGCTATTCTTTCAACATCATCCACTGTTTCAATGCCCATTTTACGGGCAATTCTATCGCCCCATATTCGTATTCGAGCCCAATCTTTTTGAAATTTATACACACGAAATGCATCGCGAAGTAACTCGCTTTTGGTTTTGTTCTCTTCCTTTGCCATTTGTTCAATCTGTCGCTCTATGGCTTGAGGAACCGAAATATTAATAATTTTTCTTTGCATACTGTAACACATTGTATTACAAGCAAAGATATTTGTCAAGAGCAGAAGATATGCTGTAGAAGTCAAGAAGAAAATGAGGTTAACTTGATTTAGGGAATATATCTTTTTCTTCAAAAACCACAATAGGATTAGGTCTATCTATTTTAGTTTCTGGTAGTTTGGTAGATAATCGGTATACCCCTGGCCTGACTGTTTGGATTAACCGAAATCTTTTTCTTTTCTCTCTTTTTTTGTGAGGTATGTCATTAAGTTTCCTTCGAAGATACTGAATATATACGCTTATACAAGCAGGTGGCATAATAGCGGCAATGCTAGCTTTTGTGAGTTCGCTTCCTTCGCTTTTAAGAAATAGTTGTAATAATGATCCCTCTCTTAAAGTAAGAATAACTGAAGGCGATTTTTCGTCAAAAAAAGGAGAGGTGGCAACTCGCGTCCCTGAGTTATACGTAATGTCACCATAGGGAGTTTTCTGAAAATGCAACGATTGAGTATCGGATTCAATGGACACATCAGGTATATCTAAAGGATGAGTAAGCGTGTATCCTTTTCCTGCTACTGTATGAATAACGTGGTTACTGTGTATCTTTTCACCCAGCTTACGGCGTACTCCACATATACGGACTCGTAAGTTGGCATAATCACTTGAAGACATATTCTTATAGGGTAGTTCTCCCCACACAGACTCAAAAAGTTCTCTATGGCTCCAAATCTTCCTGGGATTTTCCATCATAGCTGTAAGAAGTTTACCTTCTATTCGAGTAAGCTTTTCGAAAGGATTCTCTGGATCTCTCAAAGGCGAGTTGACCTCACGGGAAACTGAATCATAGGTAAGTAGACCAGCGCGAGTTTGATGAATATACCGTTTTGGTTGATTAGGTACCATTTCTAATGGTGTACGTGGAGTAGAAGTACGATAATCCGCAGCCTCAATACGGTGAGACCAATTAAATCGTTCGTGCGTCATCTGCGAATTTTATCAAAATAGCGGGATCTTTTCAAAGTTTTCTTGCGTTCTGTGGGTCTTGGTTCTATAATGTGTGCAATGGAAGATATAAGTATTAATCATATTTTTATTATCGTGGGTATTGCCGCGATCGTGCTCGAGCTTCTTTTGGGTGTTGCGACTGGATTTGATTTGTTTGTTTTAGGCTTGATAGGTATTGTGTCTGGGGGTATTGGCATTATCACGGGATCATCTCAGTACTCATTTATCGCTATTGGAATGTTATCTTTGTTATACGTTTTGGCGGGACGGCAATTGGTAAAACAAAAACTTACTGTTTCCACGCAAACAACCGGTACTAATGAATTGATTGGTAAGAAAGGAATTGTTGTTAAAAAAATAACTCCTCAAAAGCAAGGACAAGTGAAAGTGCAGGGAGAAATATGGCGGGCAGAGTCGGATAGCGCTATTGACGAGGGAGGATCGATCATAGTACACTCAGTGAGCGGGGTAACGCTTAGGGTGGCTAACGTATGAATTCTTTGTATCTTCTTATTCCATTAGCAGTTCTTGGTATTGTTACTCTTTTGGCATCGGTTAAAATTATTAACCAGTCTCAAAAAGGAGTGGTGCTTCGGTTGGGAAAGTTTAAATCGGTTGTGGAACCGGGACTGAATCTGATAATTCCTTTTATTGAATCGCTTATTATTGTTGACATTAGAGAACGGGTTATTAATGTCGAACCCCAAAAAGTCATAACCAAAGACAATGTTACGGTAACGGTTGACGCGGTTATTTATTATCGCGTGGTAGATCCAGTAAGAGCTGAATTTGAAGTTGAAGATTTTGATACTGCTGCAACCACTCTTGCGCAGACCAACCTTCGCAACGTTGTGGGGGATAAGACGCTTGATGAAACGTTAACCGCGCGCGATGTGATTAACACCAGTCTTCGCGATGTGCTGGACGAAGCGACTCACGGATGGGGTGTTAAAGTAACCAGGGTCGAAGTACAAAAAATCGATCCTCCACAAGAAATTTCTGAGGCCATGGGTCTTCAGATGAGAGCAGAGCGGGAAAAACGCGCGGCAATTCTTGAATCAGAAGGTGTAAAACAAAGCCAAATTTTAGAAGCAGAAGGTCGCAAAAATGCCGAGATTTTAAGAGCTGAAGGAGATGCGAAAGCCCGAATTCTTAGAGCAGATGCGGAGGCTGAGGCAATCAAAAAAGTCGCGCAAGCCGCAAATACCTATTTTGATGAAAAAGCGCAAATTCTCAAACGGCTCGAAGTATCAGAATCAGTACTATCCAAAAACACGAAATTTGTGATTCCTTCTTCAGGAGAGGTAGTAAATGTTTTAAACCTTGAAGGAGAAGGTCAAAAAATAGTACCAGTTAAAAAAACGCAGAAACAGTCTCTTGGAGAATAATGGTGTTTTTCCCTCATGTTGCAAAACAGCCTCAATATGCTATACTAACACTCTATCATGGCTGCGAATAGTAAAAACCACAAACGCAAAATTGTTAAATTTAAAGTTAACTTTTCCTGGAAAAACTTTTTTTTGTATGGATTTTTGATTCTGTTTGCTTCGTTTCTTTTCATGGGATTAAATTATCCGTTGGAGGAACGGAAAACGATTCCATTGTCTCAGCTTATTGAAGATGTTAAAAAAGAACAGGTAAAAGAAATTACTGTTGTTGATAATAAGCTTATCGCGGTAGAAAAAAATGGAACAGTTCAGGCGTTTAAAGAACCAGGAGCCAATACGTACCAATTATTTAAAGACGCGGGAGTTTCGCTTAAAAAAACAAAAGTAGTGGTAAAAGATGAAACCAGCTTAAATAATTGGCTGAATGTAGTTTCTGCGATTTTGCCTATTGCTTTAATGATTGCATTTTTTTACTTCTTATTCAGGCAGGCCAGAGGAGCACAGGAGAGCATTTTTTCCTTTGGGCAATCAAAAGCGCGCGTATTTAGTAAGGACTTACCTAAAACTACCTTTGCCGATGTGGCAGGAGTTGACGAGGCAAAACAGGAGCTTACCGAAATTGTCGATATTCTAAAAAACCCTGGAAAATATAAAGC
>CAZVON010000027.1:0-3892 GCA_964628435.1 uncultured Gammaproteobacteria bacterium | reverse complement strand
TGGAACGAGCCACCGCAGGAGAAGAAACCGTGCCCTTTTTCTCACTGGCGGGATCTGAATTTATGGGAATGTTGGTGGGGGTTGGGGCCTCGCGTGTGCGAGACCTTTTTAATACAGCAAAAAAAGCACAACCAGCAATAATTTTTATCGATGAAATTGACGCCATTGGAAGGCAGCGTGGTGTGGGACTGATGGGTGGCCATGATGAACGAGAACAAACGCTTAACCAAATATTGGTTGAAATGGATGGATTTTCTCCGACAGAGCAATTGGTAGTGATTGCTGCTACCAATCGGCCAGATGTATTGGATCCAGCACTGGTACGACCCGGTCGTTTTGATCGACGAGTAGTCCTTGATTTACCCGATATTGAAGGCAGAAAATCAATTCTTAAGATTCATTCAAAAGGAAAACCATTTGCCGAGAATGTAGATTGGGATAAGGCGGCAAAACGAACGGTTGGGTTTTCTGGCGCGGATTTAGAGAACATGCTCAATGAAGCAGCTATTTTAGCGGCACGCTTGAATAAAAAGGCGATTGACATGAAGGATTTGGAAGAAGCGGCAACAAAAGTAAAACTTGGTCCTGAGAAACGCAAACTCCAATCAGACGAAGACCGAAAAATGACAGCATATCATGAAGCAGGTCATGCGTTAGTGTCGTGGCATATGCCTCATATGGATCCAGTCCACAGAATTTCTATTATTAGTCGAGGACTCTCTTTAGGTCATACGATGATGGAGCCAGTTGAACGGGTTCACGAAACAAAAACTCATTTACTTGAGCAAATAACCGTAATGCTTGGAGGAAGAGCAGCAGAACAGGTAGTCTTTAAAGAAATGAGCAGTGGCGCGTCGGACGATATCGCAAAAGCAACGAAAGTTGCAAGAGCAATGGTTGCAGAACTAGGTATGAGTGATTTAGGACCAGTGAATCTTGATGGAGAAAAGCATGCTTTTTACGAACAGACATCAGTTTCTCCTGAAATGGCAGGACAAATTGATAAGCAAGTGAGAAAAATCACCGACACATGTTACGAAAACGCGGTAAAAATTTTAAATACACTCAAAGAAAAGCTTGATCTTATTGCTCAAGAGCTACTGAAAAAAGAAACTATTGAATCAGAAGACTTCGTAAAGCTACTTGGACCAAAACCCGCTGTTGTACCGGTTAAGATATCCTCTTAAATTTTTTGCGTCTTGACATGGGTACAGGAACTACGAGATTATTAACGTATGGATGTCTCTTCTTTGCCGCCAATAAAAAAACTTTTTTCAGATTCCTGGGAAGCATTCACCAAAAGCATCCTCAATCTGCTTATCCTAAGCGTTATTATGTATGCTGGGTTTATTCTTATTGCTATTGCCGCAGTCGGGGTGGTTCTTGCAGCAGGTTTTGGCAGCTTGGTGAGTAACATGTCCAATTTGTCTTCCAATCCTAATGCAATCCTACAAGCGTTTTCGCAATTTAACCCGGTGATTTTTATTGTTGGTTTGGTTGTACTTATTGTAGCAATGATGCTTTTAGGGTACATGATGCAGATTGCAATGATTATTGTTATTGGAGAGTATAAACAACATATAGACTTTGGCGTCCTTTTTAAAAGAAGCTTTGGGTTTGTGTTGCCACTGTTTGTTATTAACCTATTTGTTTCTTTATTTGTTTTTGGTGGTTTTTTTGTGTTTATTCTGCCAGCACTTTTATTTACGTTCTTTTTCTTGTTTGGTTCATACGAACTAATATTTGAAAACCAGCGGGGAATTACTGCGCTTCGGCGTAGCGCAGCTATTATTACTAATCATTTTGGCGAGATTCTTATTCGCATTCTCGCCTTATGGGGAGTATATATATTAATAGTGGTATTTATTCCAAACCTCATTTTGCGGATCGAACCCACAACAGGTTCGCTTCTTTTTTTGGGTTCATTTGTTTTTAATACGCTTCTTTCCTGGTTTGCAGCAGCGTATATATACATGTTGTATGCACACTCACGTGCTGCTACTCCAAAAGACAAACAATCAAAACTCCTTTGGATGGGAATTATTGCAGGTCTTGGATGGATAATCGGAGTTATTGTTCTTATTGCAATGGTAAATCTATTTTCTTCTGGAGTTCTGAATACGCTCCTTGAAAAAACCCAAGAGAAATCAGAAGAGAGAATGGAACAACTGGACAAAATGGAGAAAAAATCTCCAGCAGATCAATATATTCAATCATTCTAAAAAACCTTCTTTAGTGCGTTTTGATGCTATAATACATATTGCATGCAAACAGTTATTCTTATTGATGGCAATGCAATAATGCATCGAGCCTTTCACGCATTGCCGCCGCTTACCAGCAAACATGGACAGATGGTAAACGCGGTCTATGGATTTTTCTCCATGCTTTTAAAAATTCTGCAAGAATTTAAGCCAATGTATCTAGCTGTCTGTTTTGATCGGCCAAAGCCTACGTTTCGACAGGAATTATATGTTGGGTATCAGGCGCATAGACCAAAAATGTCTGATGACTTAATCCCCCAGATTCAAACAATCCACGAGTTACTGGAAAAAGCGCAGATTCCAATATTTGAAATCGATGGATACGAAGCGGACGACTTAATTGGAACGCTTGCGTTCCAATTAGTTCAAAATTCAAAGTTCTCGCCTCGCGGCGAAGCAGGCAAAATTCAAAGTTCAGAAGAGAAGAATATCAAAATTATCATTGTGAGTGGGGATCGAGATATGCTACAGCTTGTGAATTCCCATGTAAAGGTTGCTATGCCTGTAACTGGAATAACCAACATGGTGTTATTTGATTCGCGCAAAGTCGAAGAAAAATATGGCATACGACCAGATCAAATTATTGATTATAAAGCATTGGTAGGTGATGCCTCGGATAACTATCCAGGCGTGTCTGGCATCGGACCTAAAACAGCCAGCGAACTTCTAAAAACCTATGGTTCGTTTGAGAATCTTTATGAACAAATAAACCAACTTCCAGAGAAAATTGGGGTCAAATTGGCAACGGATGCAGAACAAGCAGCGATGGCAAAAAAACTCGCAACCATTGTAACTGATGCACCGGTAACTCTTGATATAAAAGTATGTGCTTGTACAGATGAACAAATGGATAGCCTTAAAAAGTCTTTTGAGGAGTTGGGGTTTACAAGTTTGGTAAAGCGAATACAGCCATCCTACGCTCAAGCTACGGATGGGAAGGAGGAAAAAACAGTGACAAACAAGACAAAGGAGACAGAGGAGGAAAAAACAGATAAAAGCGGGCAGATGGGATTATTGTGAGTCAGGTGCAGGTTTTGCCTCAAAGATCGTTTTTGCTTCTTTTTTTAACCCTGCAGCTTGCATATCTTGGAAAGCAGTAAGAGCCATATCTCGCAGTTTATCTAATGGAATAGGTACGCCATCTTTTGTAGGTGCAATTTCTTGTTCTCCAAATTTTTTTAGGAGGGAACGTAATTGTACTGCTCTGTGTATCAGATGCTCTTGATATCGTTCTAGGACAGTAGGGTTAGTCGGCAGAGTGAGTTCCCTGCTGGGCGGTTGGACAGCTGGTTTTGGATTTTTTGGCAAAGTAGGAGAGTCTTCTCGGGGAGGGTTGGATGGAATGCCGGGAAAAAGTTGGTTTGCCATCGTATTAAATCCTTCGTCCTCCAAATCTGTTTTCATGGCGCGTGCGATTTTCAGGAGTCCCGTTGTATTTAAATTAACGGATTCTCCACCCTGGGTAGTTATTTTGGTTACCTTCCAATTGTTTCTTAAGACGGTATTCAAGCGTCCAGAGAAGTTTTCCCCGCGACGTATAGCGACCGATCCAAATCTAAATGCCTCGTTTCTATTTGACATACTTTTTTCTTATACTCCACTCTTTGGTAAAAATCAAGATTTCACGTATA
>CAZVON010000026.1:8502-15816 GCA_964628435.1 uncultured Gammaproteobacteria bacterium | reverse complement strand
CAGAGATTGCTGACATTACCGATCAAAAAGAGCAGATTGCTGAAAAAGTAGAAAAGAATGAAGATATTGTCACGAAACTGGATGAGTTTCAAAAAACTTTTGAGCCTGGTCAAGATGTTCCTTCAGAAATTCGGCCTTATGTCAGGCTAACCAAAATTAATGAGATTACCCAGACAATCAGACCTGATATTGTTAGGCTAGACGATTTTCAAAATCGCAAAGATGTGCTTTTGGCAGTCGCTACTCTGCAGGAAGAATTCAAGCCTACCAAAGAAGCCTTCAGACAAGTAGAGGATTTCAGACGAAGGAATCCTAATACCCCTCTTCCGCCGGAATTGGCTCGGGTTGAGGCTTTATCATATAGCTTGGGCGTAAGAGAGCAGGCAGGACCTTGTTTCTTGCCTACTCCGCTATTCCCGGCTAATACGCCTTGTCCGGCGCCTGGGGCAGCTATCCCTATTGCCTCCTATGTTGGACCTATAATAGTTGATGAGTTCCGACCTGGTTGGCCAGGATCCAACACGCCTGGTACTCCTTCTTTAGATAAAGATGGCAAGCCATTGGTTTACGGGCAAGGACCAGCTCCAAAAAGCACTGGAATTTGTCCTGAAGGGTATCATTGGATGTATGATAGCGGAGGCTGGTGTATGAGTAATAGCGGCAACTATAACTCTTCTTATAATTATACGCCAACTGGTACTGGGCCGGGCTATACTCCTTATAGCCCTTATTACACTGCTCCTGGTGCTCCTCCAGCCACTTATGGCTATCCTGATTCAAACAACAGCTATCCTACCTCGCCTTATCCATACAGCGCGCCCAGTTATTATGGTACTGCTCCAACTTATTACACCACCAATCCACCTGCCGGTACTGTGCCGGGTTCAGGACCTAAGCCTACCTCTCCCGGCCAATGTCCTTCAGGCTATCACTGGATGTCTGATAGCGGTGGTTGGTGTATGTCTAATGGTAATACCTATGTTCCGTCCGGCGGTGGAGGGACTGCGCCGGGTGTTGCTACCTCAGAGACTCCGCCTCCTGGAGGATATAACTGTGGCAGTCAACCTTATGACCCAGTTACCAAGAAATGCAAGGATGGGGCCTGCCCAGGAGGCTTTAATTGGAATGGCAGTCAGTGTGTAGCCAGTCCCTATTCCCCTAATTTAACTCAATCAAGCTGTGGACCTGGATATTATTGGGATGGCCGAGGTTGTATTCGCACAAGTCCTACTGATACTTATGGTTCTTGTAGCCCTCCGGGAGGCGGTTGTGGTTCCAATTCTTACTGGGATTATGGCAGCTGTACTTGCAGAAGCGCCAGTACTTATAGTGGGGGCAGCGGTCCCAACCCAAACAATTATTGTCAGGGCATAAGTTGCGGTTCAGGATCGTATTTAGAATACTCAACTTGTACCTGTAAGTCAAATTATTCCGGATCAGGTTCTGGATCTAGTGCCAGCTGTTCTAACTATCCTTCGGGCGGCTGCGGTGGCAATAGCTGGTTTGATTGGGGTTCTTGCAGTTGTAGAACCGGCAGCACCACATCTTCTGGTTCATATTCTTCCGGCTATAATCCTTCAACAAGTTCTTGTACCCAGCAAGCCTGCAGAAGTGAAGAGTGGTTTGACTGGGGAACATGTTCATGCAGACCCAATGGTAATACTTATACTCCATCTACTTCCACAGGCACCACATCTTCTGGGGGAAATACAAGCAGCGGCTCCTGTCCTTCGGGATATCACTGGATGTCTGATACTAATGGTTGGTGTATGGCTGATGGGGCTTCGGGAGGATCAAACACAAACAGCACTTCAACATCAACAAGCACGTCAACTTCCTCCGAATCAACCTCTGGAGGGGCAAATCCTGCTCCTACCGCTGCGCCATCTTCAGAATCACAACCCGCGCCCACTTCTGCACCGTCTTCTGAATCCTCGCCAGCGCCAACAACCTCTCCATGAGTACTCGAAAGAAAAATCAATCAAAGAAATTTTTTCTGTTCTGCGTTTCTTTCCTGGTAACTGCAGGAGTAATTCTGACTATATTGCTATTACCAAAAAACTATTTTATTTATTATGATGGCGAAAAATTTACACCGCAGGGTGTCATAATTAAACTCGGTGATTCAGTAAGTATTAAGAATAATTCTCAAGCTAAAATAGAATTCGCAATGGGCACACATGAAAATCATCGACTCTTAAAGGGATTTGAAGAAAAAATTATTGAAGCAAATACCATGTATACATTCACTCCACAGGAGACGGGGATATTCGATTTCCATAACCATTTTAATCCTAAAAAGATTGGAGTTATGATAATTAATGATCCTTAAACAGACTGCTCGGTTTCTTTGACTCGTAACTTTGTTCCCCGCTCAGGACCTTCGACCTAACCCATCTCTTCTTAATTCCTACGAGAAATTAAAGAAACTCGGTTTAACCCACCGGATCAAGAACGCCGTTGTTATTGTACCAAAAAAGGAGAAATAGCAGAATTTGAAATTATGGGAGTACAAGTACTACTCTGTTTCGGTAATCACCATAGAAAACTAGCTATTTTAGGCAGAAAAATACTTTGGGAAGGAGTTTAAATATTTTATCTCAAACCAGAAGCAGAGAAATTATGAGAAGGATTATATCAGAAAAATTAGCTCTCCAAATGTTTAATTTCTTAAAGTTAAGGAGGTTTTTGATATAATCGCCCTATGAGTATCAATATTGATCCAGATAAAATGAGGGCTAGCTTGTCTTATGAAGAAGGACTTTATAATAAAGCTTTAGAACGTTTAAATTATTCCCAATATATTAAAGAAAGAGTTCTCTTTACGATTTCAGGGTTAGCAAGAAACGTGGGTAAGATGTATCTGGCTTTAGGCGATTACCAAAAGGCACGAGATTACTTCTTAACATCATTTAAGTACAAAGAAGAATGGATAAATCTAGATGAGAAATATTCAGATCCTACAATAAATGGGGGTGGCTTTTATACAAACTTTTATGATTACCTCAAAGGCGCAATTTTAACCTTATCCAATGATTTAATAGAAAAAGCTGCAAATAGATTTGATTTAAGTATTCCTGTCAATGAATGGGATCGTCCTTCCCGTCCCTATTATGCAGTGGACTTAGCATTAGCTAACTTAATTCTTGATAAAAAAGATGAACTTAAGAAAATAAAAGTACAAAGCGAAGATATAAGAAGAGATGCAGCAGCTGATGGGATATTAGCTGCTATTTGGGCTATAGAAGAAAATAATCTAGAAAATCTCAAATTAGCATTTAAAACAATCATAGCTTCGGAAAGCCACAATAATGAAGCAAAATTTGCTAGTGTTTCACCAATCGCAACCGCTCTTCTTGTCATTGCGAAAATGAAAGGTATGGAATTAGAAGATTTTGATCCACCTATGGTTGACATGAATTATATTAGATTAAGCGATTCTTTATGATTTTTGCTACAATACCGCTATGAGTAATGGATATCAGATTAACGAGAAAGATATTGATCCAGTTTTGAATTGTCTAAAAATTCATGACCCGGAAAATGCTACTCCAGAAATGGTTGTAAATCATGAGCGAACAGGGTGAGTCGAATGGCAATAGCACTTCTTGAGTTTTACAAAACTAAATTCCACGAAATGGTTACAATCCTGAGCACTTCGGCTCCTTTGATTACACTCAGGACAAGTTCGCTCAGTGTGAACTCGTCGAAGGACACATACCGATTTAAGTAAACTAGAAGAAATTTACGAAGAATTTGAAAAACAGAATAAGAAGTAGGTTTAATACTAATTGGGGAAATGTTGGCACACAACCTCCTATGGTATATACTTGCTCCATGATTGAGGGTTATAGACCACGACCATTAACTCCAGCTGAGAGATTTCAATTGAGACAAATACAATGGAGCTTAGCTCAACGTACTCTTCACGAATTAGGAAGCCCTCGCGCAACTGTTCCCTTTGAAGTTGAACCTCATTTCCAAGACTGGACAAGAATTAATCTTAGAATAAAAGAAGGGGTAGCTACAGAAGGGGAAGAGAAGCAAAGGGAATATCTATCTAAACTTTTTGAGGGAATGTATGGTGACTCGACAGATTTAGTATTAAGATGCTGGGATATACGGTCAAGACAACGTTTTAAAATAGGTACAGAACTGGATCATCCTTTAACTGATGGTAATTCTTTTGATCACAACCCTGAATACGATCTTTAAACCGGTAGAATATCTGAAGATTTGACTCCGAGGGTTTTTGCGATTTTCATAGCTTTTTTAATAATTCTAAATCGCCTTTTATTAATGCTTCTTTTTTAGCTCTTATCCATCCTTTCAACTGATTTTCTCTTCTCATGCTTTCTTTTCTAGTTTTGTACTTTTCAGAATATACAAATTTGAACTCCGAACCATCTTTCACAAATTTAGCTGCTTTTGAAGACTTTGCTAACTGTTGGATTTCTCTATCTTCGAGATTATTTGTCTGGCCGATATATAGTTGGTTAGTAGTGCTACGAAGAATGTACACAAAATAAGGCATATTCCTTCGATTCGTCGCTTTGCTCCTCACTCAGGACATTCTACTCACTTGGCTTAAAGCCATGAGCGAATGAAGTGAGTCGAATGGCTGCCGAGCCTGGATTCGAACCAGAATAAACGGATCCAAAGTCCGTTGTCCTACCATTAGACGACTCGGCAATAAAAAACTGATTGACAAAGCTATTATAACATAAATAAGCTCTAAAAAAGCCCTGTGGAGGTGATGAGAAGGGTAATATACCATACCCTAAGTTTACGTATCTGTTACCTAAATCTTTCGGTTGACTTATAGAATTATTCATAATTAAGGAGGTGAACACATGACAAATTTAGTGAATAAACTTTAAAGACGGCAATGTAATAGGCAGTGGAACGTGGACCGCAGTACAATTGTTAAGCTTCAAATCGTATGGCAGTGGAGTTGTGCAAGGAACCCCAGAAGAATTCGAAGGAGGACTTGCTCTAATTCGAGTTTACCTTTCACCAGGGTTTGATGGGGTTATGCAGGTTGATTGTCTTTTAGGTGATCCTCCTGCTTCAGCCAAAGAGGGTATACGGTTGGCTATACATGGTACGCCTAACTTCAATAAAGAAGTGAGTGGAGAAACCCTCTATGTGAGGTTGCCTTAAATCTTACATTTTGCATGTACGTTGGGAACAGTCCGCCTTATGCGGACTGTTTCTATAATAGTTCTATAGGCTCTCGTTTACTGAATACCTTGAGATCGTTTACGGCGCTGCTCCACTTCGTCTAAAATAACTTTTCGTATCCGAATACTTTTGGGAGTTACTTCCACTAATTCGTCTTCCGCGATATATTCAAGCGCGTCCTCAAGTTCCATAATTTTGGGTGTTTTTAAATACTCAGATGTTCCTTCGCCTTTAGAGCGCATATTGGTAAGTTGTTTCGTTTTACATATATTAATGCGTAAATCGTCATTTCGGGTATTTTGGCCAATGACTTGTCCCTTGTAGACGTTAACTCCTGGTCCTACAAACAAAATCCCTCGGTCCTTAGCACTAACCAAACCATACACATTGGTTGCACCACTTTCAAACGCAATCAGAGATCCTTGTTGTCGATCTAAAGAGTATCCATTACTTCTGTTATATTCATAAAAAATTGTATTCATAATCCCAAGACCCCTCGTATCAGTAACAAATTCGCTTCGGTAGCCAAATAAACTTTTGGTTGAGACAACAAATTCCATAAACGCGGTACCATTTTCTGTTTTAATATCTAACAGTTCACCACGTCGTATACCCAATTTTTGCATTACAATTCCACTTAATTCTTCGGGTACTTGGATATATACTTTTTCGTACGGAGTAAGTAATTGCCCATTTACTTTTTTATCGATTACCTGTGGACGAGCAACTTGAAATTCATATCCTTCGCGGCGCATTCGTTCTATCAGAATGGCTAAATGGAGTTCGCCTCGACCAGAAACAATCCATCCATGTGTGTCATCCTCAACACGCAGCGCCATATCGGTTTCTAATTCTTTGTAGAGTCTGTCACGAATTTGACGAGACGTTTTAAATTCACCTTCTTGTCCCGCGAATGGAGAATTATTCACCAAAATAGTAACACGTAATGTTGGTTCTTCTATAGAAAGCGCTGGCAAGGCTATGGGGGTAGCAGGATCAGAAATAGTTTCGCCAATGGAGGGCTCTTGAATACCCGAAATCGCAACAATATCTCCAGTTAAAACAGTTTGTACTTCTTGACGATTCAATCCAATGTATGTCATGAGAGTGGTAACTTTTGATTTTATATGTGTTCCGTCTGTTTTGATCTGTACAATTTCTTGCCCGTTGGTAATAGCACCGTTGTAAATTCGTCCGATTGCGATACGGCCTTTATGAAGATCTGTTGCTAATGACGTAATTAGAATCTGCAAGGGACTGTCCGCGTTTCCACTTGGACCAGGAATTTGTTTCAGTATCTCATCAAAAAGGGGAGTAATATCATGCATGATGGCAATATCATCTGTTAATCCAGCTTTTCCTTCTTTCGCAGATGTGTAGACAATTGGGAAATCTGCTGAATGGTCGTCGGCGCCCAATTCTAAAAACAGATCAAGTGTTTTATCCAAAGCATAGCCAACTCGAGCATCGTTTCTGTCTATTTTATTTACGACAACAATAATTTTAAGCTTGGTCTCTAATGCTTTTTTAAGCACGAATCGCGTTTGTGGCATTGGGCCTTCTTTAGCGTCAATTAACAACAAACAGCCATCTGCCATTTTTAATACTCTTTCTACTTCTCCTCCAAAATCCGCATGTCCTGGTGTATCGATAATATTTATTTTTGTGCCGTTCCACTGAACCGACGCGTTTTTTGAAAAAATGGTAATTCCACGCTCTTGCTCAAGTTCGTTACTATCCATAATAAGAGACTGGGCAAGATCTTTATGCAGCTTGGTATTTGATTGTTTTAAGAGCGCGTCAACTAATGTGGTTTTACCATGATCTACATGGGCAATGATTGCCACGTTTCGAATAGTGTTCGTCATAAAAAAAACCGCCCTTCTGCGGCAAATCTATTATACCAAACATACCCAAAAAAAGATAGCTTTCTGGAACCTAAGTTTTAGGATGGTTTAGATTTTTGAATACGGCAATGAGATTTCGAAAGTCGATCCTTTATCTTCTGTACTCTCTACAGCAAGCGTACCTCCGTGTTTTTTAATGATTTCATTGGAAATATAGAGTCCTAATCCTAATCCAGGAAAGCTTTCTCTTTTTTTGCCCGCAATGCGATAAAATCGTTCGAAA
>CAZVON010000026.1:1767-8492 GCA_964628435.1 uncultured Gammaproteobacteria bacterium | reverse complement strand
TTGCTTGTTTGCTTTTAGGCACTCCTATACCAAAATCCTGAACCCGTATAGATGCGCTACCTTTCATATCCGAAAGTTTTACATAAATTTTATCTGCTTCTGGTGAGTATTTAATCGCATTGGAAAGTAAATTTTCAATCACCTGTTCGATTCGGTATCTGTCGATACGAACAGGACGCTCTATAATACCTTCAACAACTATACTATGTTGATGAGAGCTAAGTTGTATATCTTCCGCTATTGTTTTCACAACATCAGTAATATTTAGTGTTTCTTGGTGGAGTTCTAATTGGCCAGATTGAATTTTAGCGATATCTAATAAATTATAGATGAGTGCTGTTAGCTTGTTTACTTGGTTGTCCATTTTCGCAATAAATTGTATTGCCTTTGTATCTTTTATTTCTTGAAAGTGTTTTTCTAGAATTTGTGTAAGTGCTTTTATCGAAGTAAGCGGCGTCTTTAATTCATGACTTGCGGCTTCGATGAATTCATCTTTCCTTTGTTCAAGAGCTTTTCGTTGAATCACAAGAGCCAATAGATTGGCGACTGATTGCAAAAAGCGCACATCATATCTTGTAAATTCTTTCCTATAAATAGAGTGAGCATTCAGTACTCCCCAAGGCTTTTGGTCTCCTTGAATAATACAACTGATTCCACTAACAATGTGGTGGTTGATATGAAGTTTAGGAACGACGAATCTTTTTTCTGTACGTAAATTCTTTACAATAACTGGCCGTTTAGACAATAGCGTATAGCCTGCTTGAGAATTCTTCCCTGCACTGAGAGTTGTTTTATTATCTACTACATCTTTATTCCATCCATACCCAGCTCGCAATATGAGTTGTTTACCATCTGGTAATAGTTGAAGTACTTTGGTGTATTCTACTTCTAATGTTGTCGCTAAGTATTCTGCGGTTCCGTTAAATATTTGCCTAAGTTCCATTCCAGACAATGCTTTTTCTCCAATTTCTGCAATTGCTTCGTGTTGGTGGCTCCGCCTTCTTAAGTCTTCTACTAATAATTCTGACTTTTCAATTTCAGCACGAAATAAACCGCTTAAGTAACTAATCAAAAAACCAACAAAGATAAAAAGAAGTGTTTGAAGCAGTTCTGCAAAAATCATTGAAAACTCTCCAGACGAATGTAAAAAAAAATAATACCCAATCACAGCCGATAAAAGTGTCACGACAATACCAGGCCCCGATCCCAAGAAATAAGCTATGATGCCAATTGCGGCAAGAAATACCAGAAATGGAGATTGAATGGAAAAAGAATTAATAAGTGAATACTGGATAACAAGTGCCAATAAAAGAATCAATATTGAAGTACCATACCGAATAAACGCATTGTGTTGAGAATTTTTCACAATAGTATTTTCTAAGCAAAAGTGCCACACTATAATAGTCAATAATCATAGAAATATCTGTGAGAATCTGGTAAGAATATTTTTTAACGTGGGCATTTTACAGAAGATTTTTGTGTAGTACAATAATACCTTAAAGGAGGTGAGAGTTTATGTGTTATAACTGTGGCTGTGGACTACCAAACGATGATATGGGAAAAGGGAAAATATCAGAGGGAGGCGGTTCGCTTACCGACGATGACTTTCAAATAATGGCAGACAAGTGGGGTATGACAAAAGAAGAAATGAAACAGTATACGTACGAATTGCTAAAAGAACAATTAGAAAACAACAATCATTAGTTAAACGGCTTAAAGAATGATTGTACAGAATCAAAGTGGATTTTTTTAGAAAAATCATCGTTTATTAAGGCTTCGTTGCCACTCATTCCCATGTGCCAATAGTTAAATCCAATAATATTTGAACGTACAGCGGTACTCATACTGTTTTTAACTTGTTGAACAAAATCAGTTGTATTGGTAACGGTTCCCCATTCACCAATAATAATTTGGGTGTTGGGGTATTTTTTCTGCAGTTTATCTAGATCATCTTTCATGGTAGTATTCACCAGCTCTGGATAATGATCAATCGTAATATTTCCCATTTTTTGCACTGTCGCATCCTCTAAAATCCCACTCCAATCTGGATTATTTCCTCCCCAGACAATAAATCCGTCAAACCCAAAGTATCCAATCTTTACTTTACCTGAAAGTCCAATCGACGAAAACGCTTGCGCTGATATATCGATGGCGCTACGCAGCCACTGATTAAAATGCGGTGCGTCTCTAAATTGACACACTCCAGCATAACACCACGTAATACCGGAAATTCCCCCATTTTGTGGTTCTGGGATAGGAGTAAAAATATCGTTTTGCGCAAACAACGTTGGGTTGGTTTTAATGTATTGTGCGATCATTGGTAGAAAATCGATGGAGTTAGTCTTTGCTATATCGTAAATTCCTTCAAAGGCAAGCGGCATGTGACGATGCCAAACTTTAAGTCCCGCGGAACGAATAGCCGAAACCCATCGTTTCGTATACTCCAAAGCACTTGCACAGCCTGGGTTATCGTAGGGAGTTTCTATGGCAATATAATTTACTCCTAACTCTTTTGCTTTTGCCACCCATTGCGCAATCCAGGCAGCATCACGCTGTCCACATATTCTGTCTTTTGTTTCCTTCATAGAAGAGGTGCTTTGGATACTCCACGTTTGTTTTGTGGAAGAAGTCAAAACTGGAATAAGCGATTGTGCTTGTGTTGGAGTGATCGAAGTCGTAGGTGTGCTTACGGAAGATTCTTGTGATGCGGTCTTGACATAGCTCATTTGTGCTACCGCACCTCCAAAGTGTTCGTAATATTCCATTACAACCGTATGATTTCCCGATGAAAGGGAAATCCCACTGGCATATGTGGTTGAGGGTTGATCTTTCCATTGATCAATAATTTTTTTTCCATCTACAAATAACCTGACACCATCATCTGCGATAACACGAAATCTGTATGTTCCAGCGCTTATGGCAATCTTCTTGGTGAACCGAGCAGAAAATTCATCTTTTGGGATTCTTGGATCTGGAGAATCACTATTCCAGGCAAAATTAATCTGATTTTCATTACGAGTAATAGTTGGTACACCCTGAAGATATCTATTCGTAAAATACTCCGCTTTATATCCTGTAAAAGAATCAGAAGTTGGCGTAACAGAAATAGTCGACGTGTTAAAACCAGTAGGGGAGATGGGACTTGTTGGCGCGGAAGCAGTTGTGGACGGCACAGAAGCACCTATTAACGCTACAGAAGCTATATCAACTACAAATGGTTTGTAGTGCCAAAAGCGAACATGAAATTTCCCAACTCGTGCTGTTGTATCAAGACCTTCAAAATCAGACAATGGAATACGAACTGTTTGCGACCCATTGTAACAATTTTTCCCATACGCAGAAAGTGAAATATAATGCCAATCTCTATCTACTGGTTGGTCAAAAATAATCGCGGATGCGTCTCCTCCGAGTAAACACATTCCATGAAGATTATAGGTAAGCTGAAGGTGTGTTTTGTTTTTGAGTATATTTCTGTCGATACTGGCGTATTTTTCTGAGGCGTTGTTTTCTCCTTTTAGTATCCATGGAGTTGATATGACTGACGTAAACGAGGTTTGAGCAAAAGCAACAAAAGTCCAAGAAAGAAAAAACAGTAAAAAAAGTAAAATAGGCAGGGTTTTACGCATGAGCTTTTTAGGATGGCAATTATAAACCCATCTTTTCAGGTTTGTCAAGTAAGAAAATGTGGTTATCTGGTAATTTGTATAGGTGTTATAATATGGTTGTCATATTCCGAAAAAGGCGGTGAAAAATCATGGCAAAAAAAACAAAACAAGAATCATTTTTGGTCTCTGGAGATAAACTGTTGGGAAAAGTAAAAGAAATCATAAAAGAAGGAAATGTACGAAGAATTATAATTAAAGACAAAAATGGAAAGTCTTTAGTTGAGTTTCCACTCACTATTGGAGTGGTTGGCGCGGTTTTGGCTCCAGTGCTAGCAGCGGTTGGCGCAATCGCAGCGCTTGTAACCGAATGCACAATTACCATAGAGAGGGAAGAAGAATAAATTCTTAAGCTGGCTTGTGAAGAAAATAGCCATTTGTTACAATTGAGTACAGCTTTCGCCCCGATGCTGAAATTGGCAGACAGGCTAGCTTCAGGAGCTAGTGCCAGCAATGGCGTGAGGGTTCGAGTCCCTCTTGGGGCACTAACATTCGCTTGCTTCATCTTCTGGCAAGCCAGTACGATGAAGAGCGCTTCGTTAGTGCACGCACTTTAATTTAAGGCGAATGTTAGTCATATCGGAGCACTCTTCGACGAAGAGTAAACGAGTCGAAGGAAGCGGATGATATGGCATATAAAACTGCACATGTTTTACATTTATATCCTCAAGAGCAAGATTGACGGGAAATTATATACAGGATTTAGTAGCAACCTCCGTGAAAGGATTAAAGAACATAATTCAGGTGGTGTTCAATCAACCAGAAACAGAAGACCTCTTGAACTTATTTATTACGAAGCATATAAAGAAAAAACTAATGCGTTAAAAAGAGAGAAATTTCTTAAAACTACAAAAGGAAAACAACAACTCAAGAAACAATTAGAATTCTAGCCTCAAAAGTACTCAAGTCCTCTCCGCTTCAATCTAGTGCTTTTTAAGCATTAACAAACCGCAATCTAATCTTTCCGTTTGCCATCCACTTCGGGATGCAGCAGCTTCTAAAGTAGAAAAATTTCGGCCAGTTGCGCTTATTGCATCGCCCCAAACATCACCATTTAATATATGTATTTGTCCTCTGTAGGGCAATTGACCAGTAACAACTTCATCTATAGTCGTAATATCACTATCATCTTTTCTATCCCAAGGATTCATTTTGCGATCTACCAGAGCATTTAATGCATTAAAGGAAACCAAAAATGGCATTTGAGCTCCAACTTGCTGTGCGATATGTCTTACAAGTTCTGCATCAAAACAGTTTGCATGTAAAATAGTATCTTCCATTTCTAAGGTAGGATGGCTGTTTGCTTCTATAACTTCTCTTAGCACACCGGGATCAACTTGTTGAAGTTGCCGGGGCTTTCCAGCCATAAGTGTTGGAGCAATATCCATACCGACATAGGTAGCCTTTGGAAAAAACGCTCTTGCTATATGAGCCATAGTTTGTCCAGTTCCTACCCCTCCTTCTACAACTAAATCAACTTCAGCAAGAATTGGATATCTTTCCTTCAATGGTTCAAGATCAGCAACCCAGTTCCCGATACTTCGTCTTTGATCAGAAGTAAGATGCTGGAGTCGTTCCATAGGATGTGTATTCTATAAAGTTCTCTTTACCAAGTCAAACAACCTTTCCTTCATTGGAATTTCTTTGTATAATACGCTTTAGAATATCGAATGCCTTCTGAGATAGTTTGTTCATTTTCATCCTGAACTTGGTAAGCGATTATAATTTTTCAAATCCAAGGCAGAAAGTGTTCAAAAGAAAGTCGCTCAGTGGCACCAAGACAAAACTTTTCGGCTTTTTGAGAGCCAGATCGTGGGCGGCACAAAGTGCCGCCCATTGATTTTGTCCCAATCAATCCTCGCCGCTCGGCGCGCACAGGCGCGCCCCCCTAAAAAATTCAAATAAGTAAGAAGAAAATTTTGTTTCGGCGTCCTGCCCTGACGGGCAGGCGACGGCGATTTTATGTTTGGGGTTTTTGTGGCGGAGATTACTTTTCTTTACTTTTTAAAATTTGAACAACTTCTTCAAGAGATATTTCTTTATGGGAACCAATCAGCGCGAGTATCTCATCGCGGGTAAAACCCCTCACATGCAATTCATCTGCGACTCGTATAACTTCTCCAAACAATGGACCGGGTTTAAAACCAAGCGCAATAAGATCTCTCCCAAATAGTACTGGCTGTGGTTTAACATCATAAACACCCAATTCGGAAGCTTTTTGTAAAAGCCACTCACCGGCCGGATAATCAAGCGGCATGAATGATTTTTCGGGCTCGTGAGGATCGACAAACGGACCACGTCCGAGATGATCTGCTTTAGCAACACACACTAATTGATTCAATGTAGCTGGACTAATTCTTGAAGCAAGACGTTTAATCGCTCCGTCTGTTACTTTTTCTCCTTTCTGAACCTCCTGAATATAAAACACCGAAGGTTTTAAATGTTCGGCAACTAATTTTGCGACAGGATCGCGCAAGGATGCTTCTATACCTATTTCGGAGAGAAATTTGCTTGCCGGTTCCGTTCCAGCCTCTTCATGACCGAGCGCGCGAACTTTTCCGCTAATTTCTTGAGTAGTAATTGGTTTTCCAAAATCATGACAGAATGCAGCAAGCATGACTATTAAAGCCTCGTTACCCTTCAATTGTTCCTGTTCAATAATTTTTGCGGCTTCGTCTATAACCATGAGCGTATGAATCCACACATCGCCTTCGGGGTGCCATTCGGGCTCTTGGGGTGTCTTTGGCAACTCAACAAGTTCAGGATGCATCTCATGAAAAATTCCCCATTCCATAGCCGCCTGAAGTCCGAGCGAGGGCTTCCTTGATCGGAGAAATAGTTTTATCCATTCTTCTCGTAGACGCTCTTTCGGCAAATGTTTTAATTCGCTTCGCATCTCGCGCATAATACTCGCCGTTCTATCTTCAACTTTCAAACCGAATCGACTAAGAAACTGCACTCCGCGCAATACTCTTAACGGATCGTCGCGAAAACGTTCTTCGTCGGTAACACGCAAAATTCTTTGCTGAATATCTCTTATGCCGTCAAAATAATCATAAACCT
>CAZVON010000026.1:0-1757 GCA_964628435.1 uncultured Gammaproteobacteria bacterium | reverse complement strand
CTTAAAATATCTTTTGCAAGAGAGTTGAAAGTAAAATCACGTCTTCTAGCCGCCTCTTTGATGCTCATGTTAGGATCAGCACTCACTGCAAAATCTTTGTGGCCGACCCCAGTTTTTGATTCGCGGCGCGGCAAAGATACATCGATGTCAATGTCACCAACACGAACTTTAAGAATTCCGAACGCGGCTCCTACTTCATTAACCTTACCAAAAGCATTCGCAAGTGCTTTTAGTTGATCTGGCCGAACATTATAAACCTCTACATCGTAGTCTTTTGGTGGAATGCCCATCAACTCATCACGAACAGACCCGCCAACCAAAAGTGCTTTTCCTCCAGCCGCTTCAACTGCTTTGGCAAAATCAACGACTTTTTCAAAAGCGCCGGCTTCTTCAATAAAACCACCTTCAATAAGCTGCTCTCGTTCTCTCGCGGCGTCAGCGCGGTGAAGTATCTTAGCCTCCTGATACTCTTGAGTTTCTTGTGCTGTACGCAATATTTCACGGCGCCTCTCTTTGTTCGGATCCGCTTTTATCTCAGCCGCAAGAGTATCGCGATATTTTTTATGATCAAAATTTTCAGTACTCATATAGCCGTCTAAAATTACAATTGTATTTTATCATCTATGGTGTTTTTCTTCAATCTCCGCTGAGGAAAATCCCGAGCCGCGCAGAAAGAATTAGATACAATAGAAGACAAAATTGCGTTTAGAATTTCTCAAAGAATTTACCAGTTAGAAACAAATCCGTATGTTTCGGGAAGCCAGAAGCTTGAAGGAGGAAAAGGATATAGAATTCGGATAGGAGATTATCGAATTGTGTACTTGATTCACAAAAAGAGCAAAACAATAACAATTATCAAAGTAGGTCATAGAAAAGAAGTCTACAAATAAATGTCTGCAGATTTAATTTTTTTTTAAACCCAAAGAATTTTTCTTACAGTAGCCTTTCGAAAATTCGGTGTTATGTGGTAAAATAGCCATACGCGGACGTGGTGGAATTGGTATACACGCAGTCTTGAGGGGGCTGTGTCGCAAGACATGGAGGTTCAAGTCCTCTCGTCCGCACCTGAGCCGACGGTGTCGGCATCAAATTGACGAATAGATTGATATATAGGGCTAATCTTCATAATTCCTCTTCAGGAATTGGAACAAGCTGCTCTGCTTCAAAATTATTGGGATGCTGAGAAGACTCGAACCCAGACTTTCTAAACTTACGAATATGTTCTTGATAATCAAAAATATTTCCATTTACATATGTTCTATCCACTAACCTGAAGGGTTGGGGAAAGTATTCACAGTGCCCATAGTAGAAGTCTTTCCTAAATAATTGTTTTACCCTTGGTACCAGTCCTTTAGGAAATTCGTCTCTATCGATGACATCTATAGTAACCAATCTACCAAATATTGAGTGCTCAACCACATGTCTATCATCGGTTTCTAAGGGATATTGCTTGTGTCCGGTATGAACTACTTCATAAATTGGGTGTCTAATGTTTGCTACTAACTTATGAGGATGTAGTAAATTAGGAAGAACCATTAAGAAAGCATGTGGAGCGATTCTCCACAGATTATTTTTTCTTCGATTATAATGTTGGTTTCGTTCTAGTGACATGTAACTATTGTCAATAGCAATTAAGCCAGAAATAACAATCTAAACTAGATTTACTCTCATTTTCCTGTTATAATATTACTTACAAAGACCTTGTTTCCGAATTGTCGCCGGACGGCGCGCGTTCCAAGCTTACGTTTGGATAGGAG
>CAZVON010000025.1:0-15956 GCA_964628435.1 uncultured Gammaproteobacteria bacterium | reverse complement strand
CAAGATGAGTTATCACGACTTGTCCCATCAGAATGCATTTTACCAGATAATTTATATAACAATCTTGAGCTTTTAAAAATTCTGAGACAGCAAAAAGGAATGAATATTTTTTCGTATGCTGAATGGGATACTTTTGCTGTTCGTGCAAATGATTTTTTATGTAGCCACTTTGGTGTAAAAACACTCCAAAGTTTTGGCGTTGTAGAAAAAAGGCTTGCCTTACAAACTGCAGCGGCATTGCTTGGGTACTTAAAGGACACCCAAAAAGGTAATATCTCGCACATTAAAAAAATATCTTCGCTGCATGAGTCAGATGGATTGATTCTTGATCGGTCAAGCATGATTAATTTAGAGCTTTTCTCAACGATTCGTGAACACGATACCAAGGGAACACTTTTGTCTGTTTTGGATCAAACTCTTACTGCTATGGGTGGGAGAATGCTTCGGCACTGGATGAAAAAACCTCTGATTCAGAAAGAGCAGGTCGAAAAACGGCTGGATGCAGTAGAGACATTTCTAGAATACCCAGAATTTCGCATGATTTTGCGCGAACAATTAAAACGCATTCCAGATATCGAGCGGTTATTATCTCGACTGTCGGTACACCTTGGAAATGCGCGCGACCTAGTGAATCTAAAGGGAGCACTCGAAATTATTTTACAAACAAAAAAAATTCTGCAAAATGTTAAGTCACCGCTCTTAAATGAACAAGCGCGAAATATCTCTACGGATCTTAAGGGAGTTATTCAGAAAATTGAAACAGTCATTGTCGATGAACCGCCAATTGCCATAAAAGAAGGAAGACTCATAAAACCAAACATTCATCAAGAACTTGATGATCTCCGAGGGATTATTGGCAATAGTAAATCATGGATTAGTAAGTTGGAAAAAACCGAGCGGGAAAAAACTGGCATCGGCTCACTAAAAGTTAGGTTTAATAAAGTATTTGGATTTTATATTGATATTTCAAAACCGAATCTCCATTTAGTACCTACTACCTACACACGCAAGCAAACATTGGTTAATAGTGAGCGCTTTATTACCAAAGATCTTAAAAAACACGAGGAGATTATCTTAACTGCTGAGGAAAAAGTGAACGAACTTGAGTACACCATATTTTTAGAGGTTTTAGAATTTCTCCTGTCATACACCCAAAGTATTCAAAACGCAGCCCACAGTATTGCTATTCTTGATTGCATTGTGAATTTTTCCGAAATCTCCGAAAAAGAACGCTATAACCGTCCAAAACTCCTATATAGCGGTGAAATTCGCATTAAGCAAGGCAGGCACCCGGTAGTTGAAAAATTGTTAGAAGACTCCCGTTTTGTACCAAATGATGTAACGCTTGATAATGTAGCACAGCAACTGCTTCTTATTACTGGGCCAAACATGGCAGGAAAATCCGTATACATTCGCCAGGTTGCGTTAATTGTTTTAATGGCACAGATAGGTTGTTTTGTGCCAGCGCAAAGCGCCCACATAAGTATTGTTGATCGAATTTTTGTGCGCAGCGGTGCCTCTGATGTAATCACATCAGGGCTTTCAACATTTATGGTTGAAATGGTGGAGACCGCTTATATTTTGCACAATGCCACCAAAAATAGCCTTATTATTTTAGATGAAATTGGACGTGGCACGAGCACCTATGATGGCATTAGTATTGCCTGGGCAGTTGCAGAATATTTGGTAAATAGTATTAAACCTTCCCCAAAAACATTGTTTGCCACGCATTATCACGAGCTACAGACACTGGAAGAAAAATTTTCAAAGCAAATTAAAAACTTCCATATGGCAGTTACCGAACAAAACGGCGAGCCAATTTTTCTCCATACGATTTTACCAGGCGGCGCTTCCCACAGTTTTGGAATAGCTGTTGCTAGGTTAGCAGGCATTCCTGATGTA
Organism: uncultured Gammaproteobacteria bacterium; assembly: GCA_964628435.1. GTDB lineage: Bacteria > Patescibacteriota > Microgenomatia > Levybacterales > UBA12049 > CAZVON01. The sequence goes on along the minus strand of CAZVON010000025.1, from coordinate 14,054 downwards.
GTTATCATGCGCGCCCAACAGATTTTAAAAGATTTAGAACAACGCAGCGGCAATTCGGAGGAAACACCAAATACGAAATACCTTGCCTCGCTGCCAGACTCGCCGAGTCTAGGCGGGCGAAGCGGGGACATACAAAATATAAACATCGTAGATCACCTTATTCACAAAGAGCTCGAAAATCTTGATATTGGAAATATGACACCGCTTGAAGCACTTAATAAATTAGCAGAGCTAAAAAACCAACTGAACGTTTTTAAGACCGAACAAAAGAAATTTATCGAGACGGTGTGATTAGCGCCCTCGCCCGCTTTCTCCACTCTCATCTTTACACGGGATAATATATTCCCTTGCGCTTCTATTATTAACTATACTATTATGTTCTAACGTTTTACCCGTACCTTTTTAGGATTATGAGTAGCATTATTGTGCTTCCGCAAGAGATTGTTTCCAAAATTGCTGCCGGAGAAGTTATTGAACGGCCGTGTTATGCGGTAAAAGAGCTTATTGAAAACGCTCTTGACGCAAAAGCTTCGGTGATTGAAGTTCATGTCGAAGAAAGCGGACTAAAACGCATTATGGTAATTGATAACGGACAAGGGATGAGTAAAGAAGATTTAAAACTTTGTTTTCTGCCTCATACCACCAGCAAAATAAAAAGTATCGAAGAATTAGTCTGTATCAAAACACTGGGATTTCGAGGCGAAGCTCTCGCCTCCATCGCTGCTATTTCTAACCTGACTATTCAAAGCCGTACCAAAGACACAGTGGGAGGCACGGTAGTCGAACTCAACAAAGGCAAGGTTGAAAAAATCGCGCCAGTTGGCATGCCGGTTGGAACGATTATTACTATTAATCAGTTGTTTGGCCCGGTTCCAGCACGAAAGAAATTCTTAAAATCTCTTCAAACAGAATTCCGTCACATTACCGACACGGTTATGCACTATGCGCTTTCGCACCCACAGATTCACTTTGTGTTAACGCATAATAAAAAAACGGTTTTCGACTTAGCAAAAAAAGATACAAGTCTTGAAAGAATCAAATTGTTGCTTGGAACTGAGTTTTGGGAACACGTAGTACCGGTTGAGTTTGAGGATAGCTATATAAAAGTTTCTGGTTTTTTAGGAAAACCACAGATTGCTTCAAAAAATAACCACAAGCAATATATCTTTGTAAACAATCGGCAGGTAACGGACAAACTCATTTCGTTGGCTGTGAAAGAAGCATTCGCCACACTCTTACCATCTTCATATACACCAGTATTTGTGCTTTTTCTCACGCTGCCTCATGAAACAGTTGATGTAAATGTGCACCCTCGGAAAGAACAAATTGCGTTTGTGAATCCAAAACAGTTTTTTGATACGGTAAAATTAGCAATCGTCCAAACGCTTCAAGAACATAACCTTACGTTTCGGCTCGCAATGTTTAAAGAAGAATCAGCAAAGGTCTCAGAAACTCAATCGTTTACTGGAAAGCTTTTAAAAGAAATAGTACTTCCTTGGAATACGGGCTCATTACAATCAACGTACCAAAATGCAGATATTATTCAAATTCATAAAACCTATTTATTAACTACGACAAAAGAATCTGTAGTAATTACTGACCAACACGCGGCGCATGAAAGAATTTTGTACGAGCAATTTGTACAAGCCTTCGAAAAGCAAAAACAACAAAAACAAAACTACCAGCTACCTAAACAAAAACGTATAGAACTCTCCCTCGCAGAAGGTCAATTATTTGAAGAATTCAAGGATATATTTACCAATTTTGGATTTGATATAACAACGAACAAAACCTCAATTGTCATAAAAAAAATACCATTGGTTTTTAAAGGACGACGTATCGAAAAAATCATTCATGATATGGTTGATGATCTGCAAAATGAACGAGGAGTTCAATCAATTGATAGGGTAACACAACGGATGCTTGCGTATTTGTCCTGCCGATCAGCAATTATGGCAGGCGAAGTTCTTACAAAACAACAAGCAAAAAGATTACTCAAGGAATTAGAAAACCTACCCAATAATTCTACCTGTCCTCATGGCCGCCCTACCAGAACTACGATTTCTATAAAACAACTCAGTCGATTTTTTAAACGCAATTCCTAAACAGAATTACCGTTGTGTTCCTCCTCCACCTTGCAAGTATCCACCTTGTTGTCCACCAGTCTGTCCTTGTTGCTGCTGGTTTCCCTGCATCATACCTGTATTTTGATATCCACTATTTGGCTGACGGCACGGTTTACCAAGGTAGTAGGAACAGATGGAACACTCTATTTTACGTCTGAAGATGGCTATCTTTACGCAATCAGCGACTAAACTATTACCCACCTTCCAGAAACAGAAATATAACATATACAATTATAAGCATCATACCTTCTATTCGTGAAATATCGTGCTTTGAACGGGTGAAATAAAAAAACAAACCAAGTCCAAACGTCATCACTAAAAATGTTTTGAGAAAATTGTTAACAGTAACCACTTCGCCATTACTTAAAAGGGTAAACAAACCAAATAAAAACGCATTTGCCGCAGCAGACCCAACATAGTCGCCAAACGCTACATCTTTTTTTCTTGAAATCACAGACCGAATCGCAAGAGATAGTTCTGGCAAGTTAGTACCAAGAGACAATACAACCAAACTAATATAAAATGGCGCGATATGAAACGCTTTTGAAAAATAAATTGTTTGATCAACTATTATATGACTTGCCGCAAGAACAATGCCTACTCCTAATAACACTTTGAGAATATCAACAAAAGAATAGGATTTTATATGTAAAATTTGACTATGATTGTTGTCAAAAATTCCTTTATCTTTTTGAATAAAAAAGAACAACATTCCATAAATAATTAATAATACTATTCCTTCGATTATGGTAACCCGTTTGTCCATTACCATAAATGCTGGAGCCAGCATCACAATAAAAGAAAAGAGTAAGTTCCGAGTATTTAACTGATGAGTAAGTTTTACTCCATTTCCTAAAATTGCCAACAGAGGAATAATAAAGAAAAAAATCACTGGAATACCGCCAATCAAATTCCCCACAAATATTCCAGGATTATTTTCCGAGAGTGCACTAACACCAATTGCGAATTCTGGTGTTGAGGTTAATATTCCCAAAACAAAAAAAGAAAGCGCAAAGGAAGATATGCGAAGTTTTTTGGAAAACCTATCAGCAGCCCCAACAATTAGTCCTGTACCCAACCAAATAACTACAAAGGAAGCAGTAAAAAGAAATATATTAAAAATCATTGTTACGTTTATTTATAGTATATCATTTGATACACTATACCATGTAAATAACGATATATGAATAAAGCCCAGCCTACAGAAATTGTAACGCTTGCTGGTGGGTGTTTTTGGTGTACTAAGGCTATTTTTAAGCGGCTTAGAGGCGTTCATGAAGTACTATCTGGCTACGCTGGAGGAACCATGAAAAATCCCTCATATGATGACGTGTGTTCTGGTAAAACTGGCCATGCTGAGGCAATACAAATTTCGTTTGATCCCAAAATAATTCCCTACGAAAAAATACTTGATGTGTTTTGGGCGATGCATAATCCTACTACCCTAAATCAGCAAGGGAATGATATTGGCACGCAATACCGGTCTGTAATTTTTTACCATTCTGAAAAGCAAAAAGAGATTGCTGAAAGATCAAAAGAAAAGCTGAGAGAATCTGGCATATATAAAGATCCAATTGTTACAGAAATTGTGCCTTTTACTGCATTTTTCAAAGCAGAGCCTTATCATCAAAACTACTATAATCGAAATACTTCCTATCCATATTGCCAGTACGTGATTGATCCAAAACTGAAAAAAATAATCAAAGAGTTTAAACAGGATATAAAACAGGAGTATACCAAAGACAGTCATTGACATCGTAAAAAGAATGGTATAAGCTAGGGGCCTGTGAAGCTGCCTAATTTCAAAAAAAGTGTTATTGCCGCATTGTTATTACTATTGGTATTCTCACTCATGATCATAGCTGTGAATACAAGTAACGGAGCAAAAAAAAACGCACGTCTTTATAAAAACAAAGCAATACTCACCAATACTACTCCTCTTCCAACATCTACTCCACCGCCCAAACAACCCACGATCGAAAAACCACTCGTGTTTGGAATGGTAGTTAATGACTACGCCAATAGAAATGGAGAATTGTCTTCGCTAGAACAACAGCTTGGAAAAGGAATACAGAGTGTTTCCTTTTATAAACAATTTGGCTCACGGTTTAATAATATGTTTAACCTTGATGATCTTACCTATGTTAAGTCCAGCCAGAAAAAAATCATTGTTGCTTGGGAACCCTGGAATCCAAAAGAAGGCAATAACCAATCCAGAAACTTTCTGGCAGAAATAGCCTCTGGCACGCAAGATGCGTACCTTTTGGAATTTGCGCAGCAGGTAAAACAGCATCAAAATCCAATTACTATACGCTTTGGCCACGAAATGAACGGCAATTGGTACCCATGGGGAAATAGAGCCAGTGAGTATAAAACTGCTTTCCGCTATATTGTTGAGTTCTTCAGAAAGAATAATGTTACAAATGTTCAATGGATGTGGTCTATCAATGCTGAAAATGTCCCTAGTTCTCCTATTTCACAGGTGAGTTCGTTTTACCCAGGAGACGATGTGGTTGATCTTATTGGATTGGATGGATATAATTTTGGACCGTCTCTTGGGTATCCGTGGCGCAGTTTTACTGACATTTTCTCTCCATCCTATACGTATGTCTCCTCCATGTATAATAAACCTCTTGTGATTTCTGAAGTTGCTAGTGCGGAAATTGGTGGAGACAAACCGTTGTGGGTACAACAAATGCTTACCCAGGAATTACCAAGACAGTTTCCACTTATTTCTGAAGTGATTTGGTTTAACCTGCTTAAAGAAACTGATTGGCGTATTAATTCTTCGCAGACAACACTCAATTCTTTTATCACAAATTTACCTTAAGATCATATCCGCTTCTTTTAGCTTCATAAAACAACCTCCTATTAACTACATTTACTTACCAATATAAAAACCTGATTGGTAAGTTTTATTCACTATTTCCCACATAGCTCTTGCTTGTTTTTTGGCATGAATTGGTAAATTCTTAGCCACAACTAACCAATTAGATACTCACATTTCTTATGAAATCATACAAAATATTGCAAAACAAGTTACTAATACTTTGTGTTTGTATGCTTACCACCCTGTATCTTTTTTACCGTTTTCTTTTCATCAACACATCTGTATCTCTTATCATTCCAAGCGTAATTCTTTTTTTAGCAGAATTTCATACCATTATTCACTTATATGGCATGCTTTATTCGCTCTGGCCTCGTAAGTATCCTGTGTACCTCCATTTTAATACAAACAGAAATTTACAAATTAATGTATTTATCTGTGTGTGTGGAGAACCAACAGATATCGTAAGAGAAACTATCATAGCCGCCCAACAAACAGTTAGGCGTTATATTACATATGTTCGGCCGTTTAAAAAACCTCGCGTCATTGTTTTAAACGATGGATTTGTTGCACGAAAAGAAAACTTTAGAGAAATAGAAAGAATCGCACATGAGCTTGGAGCTCTCCATATTATGCGTACAAAACCTGGTGGGTATAAAGCAGGCAATATTAATAATGGGCTCAAACAATTTCCAACTTCTGATCCTCATAATACGGTAGACGTATTCTTTGATGCTGATTTCTGCGCGAAAGAGGAATTTTTAATGGAAATTCTCAAACCCCTGCGAAACGATCGGATTGATTTTGTACAAAGCCCTCAGCGGTATAAAAATGAAGTAAACTGGGTTGCAAAAGGAGCAGCAGCACATCAAATATTTTTCTTTGATTATATTTGTCCGGCAAAAGCGTACGACAACGCACTGTTTTTATGCGGCACCAATTATGCAATTCGAAGATCCGCTCTGTTGTCGGTAAAAGGTGTTGATCCTCGCTTTATTACCGAAGACTACGCCACATCAATTAGTATGCACTTAGCTGGCAAAAGAGGTGTATTTATTCCTACAGTATTGGCACTTGGCATGTCTCCTGCGAATTTAAAACAATACTTCAATCAGCAATACCGATGGTCAAAGGGAAGTTTTGATGTGTCTCGGGTATTTCTTAAAGAGATTCTATTTGGCCCACTCACATTAAAACAAAAATATCATTACCTACTCTCAGCAACCTACTATCTGATTGGTATTCGCAATCTTATTTTGATGATCGCACCTATCCCATATTTATTTTTCGGCGTGTCCTTGATTAAAGCGACAACCATTCAATTTGTGCTTTTTGTGTATACCCCCCTTGTTGTATATAATTTTCTCCATTATTCACTATCATTTAAGCACCCTCTAAAAAGTCTTATTTTAGACGTTGTGGCTTTCCCGGTTTTTGTCTCTTCGTTTTTTTCTTCTGTACTGTGTAGAAAAAGTGCGTTTGTGGTAACGATTAAAAAATACGAGCCAGAAAACTTTCTTCGCGTATTTAAAGTGCAGATAATTCTTGCGATTTTTTTAATCGCAGGACTTATCTATGGATTTCGTCCTGCTTTTTTTTATGATCATGGTTGGCTCATTAATTACTTTTGGGCAGCAGTCAATACTTTTTTGCTTTCCGTTGCGTTTATTTTTAGCTTTTTTGAAAATAATCTGCTGCGTTGGTCTCATGTTCTGGAAAAAATACGCTTTTTATTTACCAAGCCAGCGTATCTTACTATTGTTGGGCTCGTGGTTATTTTTTTGAGTGCGACCATGATTAATAACTTTGCCTCTGCTCAACAGTCCTCTGTTGCATTTCAGAAACCATCTTTTGAACTTGTAAGTGAAAAAGATTTATTAGTGCCAACCAGTGGCGCGTATTATGGGTATTATCTTCCAAAACTCAATGTTCATCCATACAATATTCGTGCAATTTTTAACACAAACGAAGAAACATCACTTGCGATGTACTACCAAGATTGGGCAAGCGGAGGACTATTCAACAAACGTTTCATTGAGTTATTAGAAACACAAGGAGTTGTCCCTGTTATCACCTGGGAACCATATGACTCAAAAAAACCACCTGCAGATTTTGAAGCTCAAAAAAACTATACTCCAAAACTCATCGCGGACGGGATATACGACTGGTATATTCGCCGCTTTGCCAAAGAAGCAGCTTCCTATAACAAACCTGTATTTCTTCGCTTTGCGCACGAAATGAACGGCAATTGGTATCCATGGGGGAATATTGGAGATAACACTCCTACTCATTATAGGCAAATGTGGAGACACGTATATAACCTGTTTCGACAAGAAGGAGCGCATAATGTACTGTTTGTCTGGGCGCCTAATAATACAGACGAAAATGGCAACAGTGAAAACCTGTTAGATTATTACCCTGGTGATAAATATGTGGACTGGATTGGATTTAGTGGATTTAATTGGGGAACCGTGAATACAAAAACACGCTGGGTATCGTTTAAAGAGCTTGCTTACGAGATTTACTATCACCTCTCACGTCTTAACAAACCAATCATGGTTGCAGAGACATCAAGTGTAAGTATGGGTGGCGATAAATCTGAATGGCTTATCCAAACCCTTACTCAAGACCTTCCCTCTTTTCCCAAAATCAAAGCCATTGTACTCTTTAACCAGGATTTTGGGAAAGCTGATTTTAATTTGAATCAACATCAGCAATTACTTAGTAGTCTTCTGAAAGACAATCATTTTTATATTAAAAAACCTATTTTTGTCTATCGCGAATATCAAAAAAGTAAACTGTTGGGGAAAACCTTTACAACTCATTATTAAGTGAGGCACTGCCAAAAAGACAGTACCCTTTTCTATCGCTCTCCTGCGGATTAAATACTTGTGTAGTGCTTATTGAGATGTTCTTTCCCGCCTAGAAATAATTAAAGGTTTGTGGTATAATAGGTATAATGCATAAAGTTTTTTATGCAAGCGGATTTCTCTATCATTCACCAACTCAACAAATTCTCTTGCAACAAAGTCTTATTCCTAACTCTTCGAATCTATGGTCGTTAATTGGAGAAAAGAATTATCCTGGAAAAACTGCACAAGTTACCTTCCAACGAACTATTCATAAGCTATTAAAAATTAAGCTTGTTCTTGCCTCAATCGAATCAGTCTATAACTACTTTCATCAGGAATCAAACACAGATAATTCAGTTATGTATGCGCATATCCAGGATATACGCATTTATCCATCAGGAAAACTTACATCTTTTGCCTGGTTTACGTTTAAACAAATTCACAAGTTACCCATGTCAGAACAAATACGACAAGATATTACTGTTGCTCAACGAGTAATTGATGCAAAGACAAGAAAAAGGCTAGGCCAACAAACGCTTGAGTAATTATTTACCAACGATTTGATCGCTTAAAATCTCTTTGTCTATTATTATATTGACTCTTGCTTCTATCTTCTTGAGGCTTAGCTTCGTTTACCACAATTGGTCGCCCATCAAGCGTTGAGTTATTCAGCTCATCCATTGCTTTTTTTGCTTCTTCTTCTGTTGCCATTTCAACAAATCCAAATCCTTTTCCTTGACCTGAATACCTATCTATAATAACTTTTGCAGAAATTACTTTTCCAACTTGAGCAAAGTGTTCTGCAAGTTGTGTATCGGTAGTTGAGTAAGATAATTTTCCTACAAATAATCTTGTTGACATTGATTTTCCTCCTTTCTTTGAACATATAATTAAAGAAATAAAACTGCTTAAATAAGAAGTACTAGGATGAATGAGGAGAAAAGATACGTATAAAATAGAACTTGTTGAAGTATCTTTATCTTACTAATCAAAATAGGTTCAAAATTAAGCAGATCTATTTTTTGAATCTGCTTATAATATTATACCACAAAAAGCAACAAAAAGTCAATAAACTATGGGTTATTTTTTCTTGGGGTGGCTTCCCTTTACGGTCGGTGGCTTAGTACCAGTAGTTGGTGATACCCCGAAAAGTTGGTATTCAGCATGATAACTCGTACCTTTCATTGCTGGAACATCCCAATCAAAAATTAATGACGTGTTACGAATTGGATTCGTAGTAGTAATAGTAGCAAGATACGTATAACTCCAGGTACCTTTATGATTTTTCCCATCGCATTTGGTTTTTAATGGCGGATCGGGAATAATCGACTCAGTGACATTTGCTTCTGCAATATCTTCCCACTTTCCTCCTTTAAATTCTTGCCAGCTACTGTCTTCCAACACAATGTCGTAGAAAGCTAGACACTCATCCTCTGGCACTTTATCGCATCGCCAGTTAATATCTAGTTTAAAATCAACCGTTAGGGTAATGGTTCCCGCGCCCTGAGCAGTTTTTTGAGGAACTGCTTGGACTTGATTTACTTTTATGTCGTGTTCGCAACAGGAAAAAGTTGGAGAAGGTTCTCTAGATGGTTCAAGGTCACTAGAGGTTATAAGTGAAGCTGTTTGCGTATTAGCATGAGCTACTCCAGGAAGGGATTTTATAACCGAACCGCATACAAAAAGGAGTCCTATTATTGCAGTGTAGATAACAAAAAGCCTCATACTTTTTTAGTATATACATGAGAAATAAATTTGTTGTAAGAGTTGTGTAAAATTTTCTACCTTTGCTTAATTACTTTTCCTTGCACTGTGGTTTTTTTTATGTAGCTACTTTTTACCACTTGCCTTGAGAGTTTTGGCAGATATTCATAGTAAAACGTAAGGTATGCTTTTAAGTATCTGTGACTTAACTGAAACGACATGTTTTTGATATCCTTTCTATAAGGTACTATTGTAGTACACATCTAAGATATCTGCTTGACATCTATAAGACTTTTCCCTGACAAATCTTAACAAGATAAAATTTTCTCTAGTTTGACTTCTTGACACAAAACATCTTTTTGTGAGTAGAATGTAGGAAGGAAAGGAGGTGAGTATAATGAATAAGTCAATATATCAAAACCTCTCATCATTTCTTGCTATTTTTGCTGGAATCGCAGCACTTGCCTATGCTTACTTTTTTGTTGTTGCCAAGGATGTATTCTTCTATAGTCTTTCCTTAACTCTTCTTGGACTTTTTGCATTCGAGGTTTTTATTATTCTCTACGCGCGATTAAAAGAAGTTCATGAAGGTTTCGCCCAAGTTGCGGTAGCATTCGCATCAGTTGGAGCTTTGGGTATGCTTATACACGGAGGCTATGATCTGGCAAATGCTATTAATCCACCAACTTCAGTCAATACTGACTTACCTAGTCAAATAGATCCCAGAGGGTTATTAGCATTTGGTCTTTCGGGTTTAGGACTCTTAAAAATCTCCTACCTTATGAGCAAAGACAAATATTTTCCCAAAAACTTAAGTCTTCTTGGCTACGCGTCTGGGGCTGTTTTGGTAGTGATTTACCTTGCTAGACTCATAGTTTTGGATCCAACCAATCCATTGTTACTTTATCCAGTCCTTCTTAATGGGTTTATCCTTGGACCACTGTGGTATGTATGGCTTGGCTTATCGCTTAAAAAAGGTACGTAAGTATTGCAACGCCTGCAGATACATTCTGTAGCCTTTAATAAAAAACTGCATGAGTTAAAGGGTTGCTCTTTCTGGTTGCCAACCAAGTGTTTTTATGACTTCCTCTGCCGAATTGTATGTTCCTTCAGAAAGATGCTCTTTAAACCATTTTTTGTCATCTTCTGAAAAGTCAGATAAGTTATTGCACTCTTTAACCAATTCTTCTTTTGTTGCTGGATATTTTTGATGGGTTTTTAAGTGATCAATTGCATTTTTAATATCTTTCATACAATATCACCTCCTTCTCTCAAATGTATCATTGCAGAGAAATATAAAAGAAATACATGAAATTCATGAGAAATCGGTGAGAAAGATTGATGGTTCAAAACCCTTTGCAAAGGGCATTATTGTTGTGATACTGTGAATACGGAAGTTTAATTTGTCAGGAATAAGTCAAGCATAGCCTGTAAAAACAAGATATTCTAGTCAAGTATTTACTCTTACTGGAAAATCTCGGGAAAACCGATTCGAATACTTAAAAAATCCGGAATACCATTTAGCTCCTGCTTTTCAAAAACTCGCCTCACATCAGCAGATATAAAAGAAAAATAGCCTGATGAATGAATATATAGAAATAATCTTTCCAGTCCTTCTTTTATATATTGTTGAGTTTTTAAGGAAGCTATGTTACTCTTTCACAAGACATGTCTATTTTTCTATTCATTAAAAAATTCTCTGTTCTTCTCGTACTCATTTTTTTAATCGGACTATTCTTAAGGGTTTATAAATTGGCTGAGATTCCCGTTGGACTCCATGGCGATGAAGCAAGTATTGGCTATAACGCGTATTCGTTGCTTAACACCGCGAAAGATCAAGACGGCAATTTTCTTCCTTTCTCTTTTGACCAATTCGGCAATTTTAGAGCTGCAGGCTACCAGTATATTGATATTCCTTTTATTGCCCTATTTGGTTTAAATGCCCTCGCAGTGCGGCTTCCTGCTGCGTTATTTGGTTCTTTAACAATTATAGTTTTTTATTTTTTCCTTAAAGAGTTTTTCTAGAAAAAATCTGTTGCTCTTATTGGATCTTTTCTTCTTGCTACACTTCCATGGCATATCAACATCTCTCGAGCAAGTTCAGAAGGAATTATAGCTTCGTTTTTTGTTTTATTAGGTATATCTATCCTATTCAAAACACTAAAAAAACAAAAAAAATCAAAAGTTTTATATACTTTAAGCTTCCTCTCTTTATTGATAAGTTTTTTCTTCTATCATGCCGCAGGACCTTTTGTTCTGGTATTTCTCCCTTTTCTTTTTTTACTCAGCTTTCTTGTTTATAGACCCACAAAAACAAAAATAATTGGATCAGTTATTGTATATGTTTTGTTGGTATTTGGGTTTATCCTTTTTTTAACAGTTGGCAGTGGAAATGGACGAGTATCGCAAGTAAGTATTCTTAACATTCCTGGCGGTACGCAAGAATTAAAGCAATCAATGGATGAAGACGGCACACAAAATCCTCTTTTAACTCGTTTTTTTCATAATAAGTTATATTTTTATAGCAGGCTGTTTTCCACGTTTTATTCTCAACACTTATCAGGTGACTTTTTATTTGTGAATAACGGAGCGCCTGTACGCTATAAGTTGCTATGGATAGGAAATCTTTATTTGATCCAAGCGCCTTTTCTTATTGTAGGGTTAGCTATTTTACTCTCTGAAGGAATAAAAGGGGGAAAATACCTCTATTCAATTCCTCTTCTCTGGCTTTTGATCGGCGCGTTACCAGCAGCATTAACCTGGGAAGACCTCCCTAATGTAGTACGTGCTAATCTTATGATTCCCGCATTGGTAATGATTGTAGCATTTGGGATAGCTGAAACCTTACAACTTGTGCACGGCCGCGTCAAAATTATTCTGCTTATTATATGCGCAGTTTTTCTTTTTCAAAACATTGCGGTATTTCTTCATAATTATTTTTATCATTCCAAAATCCATGAACCGTGGTTTAGAAGCGCGGCAGAAGAAGATGTTGTATTTACTGCGGCTGCTTTATCCAAACAATATAAAGAGGTGATTATGACGACTGAGCGAAACAATAATTTAATATTTCATTTGTTTTACTTAAAGTTTGATCCAGCAACATTTCAAAACATGGGATCACCAAAAGAAATAGATAATCTCCGTTTTGGAAGTTTAGTGTTTAAATATAACCCGTGCCCTGTTTTGCAATACCCGCTTGAACCAGTCGATGTGTTTAAAAACAAAGTATTTATTGTAACATCCGACGAATGCAAAATCCCTCAAACAATGGAAGTTATTAAAACCATTCATACTCCAGACGGCTCCCCAGCGTTTCATGTAATAAAACGCAGTGGTATAAAATAACACCTGCAGAAGATATGTAACCTCTCATTAAAACTTGCTACAATAGAGGTGATGTTGAGGAAAAAGTTTCATTCCGGTTGCAATTATTGTACACATCTGATCCGCAAATGCTAAATACTATTTGAGGTAGTAAAATTTTCTTTCTTCCTCGTCTGCTCCCCAGTCCTAGACTCAGCATACCAGAAGAAAAAATTAACTTTGATCAGATAATGCAGGCTTTTCAAGATAGTCGCTATATTGGTGAGCTAAGGCAAAGATGGAATGAGATAAAGAAGTTGAAAATTGGCTCAGTGCTTACTATAGCCTAGTTTTACTTTGATTATTAATCATGTCTGTATTCAAGAATGTCCCCAGGTTGACAATCTAAAGCCTTACAAATTGCCTCCAAAGTTGAGAAACGGATAGCTTTTGCCTTTTCATTTTTCAAGATGGAAAGATTGGCCATGGTTATACCAACCTTCTCTGAAAGTTGCGTAACACTCATTTTTCGCTTAGCCAGCATCACATCGATATTGATTATTATTGCCATAGTTATACCTTATACTGTTAAATCATTTTCTGATTTTATATCCACAGCATTTTGGAGAAGTTTTTGAAAAATAGCGCTTGCTGTTGCAATGACAGCGATTGCAAAAGTTGCAATGAATCCAAGCATCGTCGGACCTGCCGGATCATCACCATGTGCCGCGAAACGAATGTAAATCTCACCTAAAACAATAAAACCGATAAGGATGAGTGAAGCAAATTTCATATTCTTGAGAGTATTAACTGCACCTTGGGAAAGGGCTTTATTAGCTTCAATGAAGCTTAACAATTTGAATGCCTGATATAACCCCACAAAAAATGGAATTGAGGCTATATAGCCATAGATGATAAACGGATCTGAATAGATAGCAAGGAGGTCTAGGTTAGCAGCCCTGCCTTCAGTCTGAGGAAACCAAATCATACCGGCCAGTGCGCCGGTTGCGATAAGCAAAAGGACTGCTTTTAGAAATAATGTAGAACCACGTTTCATATGTTGATAAACATAGCATAGTCTATTACTTATCGTTTTTCAATATATAATTATCGTTATTCATTTGATAACGAAAGTATCATTAGAGGTGCTAATATCCGGAGGAATCTATAAGAAAACCGTAGAAATGCTCCCCCGCGAGGATTCGAACCTCGAACCTTGAAGTTAACAGCTTCCTGCTC
>CAZVON010000024.1:7207-16206 GCA_964628435.1 uncultured Gammaproteobacteria bacterium | reverse complement strand
GAACTCCGTTTGTTACCATTCCAAATGTCCACTTGTCGATATCGTCATCTCTATGTGTCTCTTGAATGTTTTTTTTAATCTTTAAGAGAGAGTTAACTCCAGTATGATGGGTTAAAATTATACAATCTCTTTTAAACAACCACCACATAGTACCCTCAACATCCTGCATAGACAAACCATCTCTTTTTGGAGAATAATAAAACTTAAGAATTCCATTTTTTTTAAGAAGTGCTAAAGATTCCTTTAGAATTATAGGCAAAAACTGTTTATTGTAATCACGTATACATTTTATTTCAATCTCATCAAGTGATTCCCGATTAAATCTACCTGAAGGATGAAATAGGTTATTAAGCGCTAATGCCTGATTTTCGTCAAAAGTTAATCTCTTCATTTCAATAGTCCTTAAGAATGCGAATTAAATTAGTCCTAAATAATTCAGCGTAGTCATAGCCTCGAGCAAAAGAGAGCGCAGAAATTCTATATTGTTTTAAGGTTTTTTCTGAAAAAATAATTTTAATTATACCCTTGGCAATATCTTCAGGTTCGTCTTTCACAATTAATCCTGCTCCTGCATTTTCAATATCTTTCGCGTTATAAAACGTATCAGTCATAACTACGGGTATTCCAGCCCCCAAATAAAGTTTTGTTTTTGCTGGATCTGCATAGTACGTTAACCCCAATTCGTCATTAGTATACGTGGCCATTCCTACAGCGCATGAAGCTATTAAATTCTCTACATCCTTATGACTTTCAATAAAACCTTTAAATATTACATGGTTTTCTAGATTCAACTTTTTTACTCTTTTCTCAAGTTCCTCTCTGAAATATCCTTTTCCAACAATTATGAGTTCAAATTCAGGGATTTTCTTTATTATAAATGGAATGCTCTCGATTACAAGATGGGCTCCCGTTCTTTCCATTAGTGTCCCAACAAAAATAGCAGTATTTCTCTTGATTTCTTTAAATTGTTTTCGCTTTATTCTGTCTAACCATACTCCTTCTGGTACAAGAATCTGTTTCTTGTCATATCTTTTATCAATATGTAGATACTTTCTTCGTCCTTCTACCATTCTGGGAGATAAAACCCAAACTTCATTCGAATATATTATTCCTATCTTATCGACCCAATGATAAAAGTTATTCAAAAGTTTGTTTTTAAATCTATTGGGAACAAAGTCAACAGAATAAAACACTACTTTTTCTACTCTATTCATTTTCTTAAGTATTAAACCAGCAAATGTATTAAGACCATTGTTGCCAATAAATAGATCCCATCTCTCGCCATGGATCAAAACCCACCAGACGGTTAAAAATGAAACTTTAATATAATTAAGCAAATCATATGAGCTTGAAACACTGCTTTGACCTTTTTTTTCCAATTTCCCAACTCTAAAAAATTTAAAAGTTGATATAGACTTTCCTACAATTGGATGCAATGGGTGCTGAATGATCAAAAAAGAGTTTATTTTTTTATGAACCAGATAATCTCCAAGATGTTCAATAAATCCAGTAAGAAATTCATGGGTGGAACCTATGATTTTCTTTTCTCGTAAAAAAGAATCATTATGAAGTCGCATAGAAGCTTTTTATCGCATCACAAATGTATTTAACATCTTCCTCTCTCAGAGCACAATGAACCGGTAAAGAAAGCCCATGTTCGAATGCATAATCTGCATTTGGATACTCTGATAAAGAATGATTATAAATACTAAAACAAGGTTGTTTATGTAAAGGATAAAACATACCTCTTGTCTGTATTCCTTTTTTTTCAAGAAATTCAATTAATGCAGAAAGTCTTTCCACAAAAATGTTAGTCCTGAAAGGAATATAATTTGAATATTTTTTTCTCTCTAGAAACGTAATTTCTTTTACCGATTTAAGAAGTTCCTCATAAAGTGATTGATTTCTGAGTTTTATCTGAACGATCTCTGAAAACTTGCGCAATTGTGCAATACCAACAGCACACTGCAAATCTGTCAATCGGAAATTGTATCCTATCTGGGGATGAAGAAAGGTGCCACTAGTAAGTCTTCCCTGATTTCTGAAATAACATAGTTTTTCATATATACCCTTGTCGTTGGTAACTATCATACCGCCTTCTCCACCTGTTGTTATTGTCTTGTCTGCAAAAAATGAAAAACAACCTAAGTTTCCAAAAGTACCAACATGTTTATTCTTGTAAAGAATTCCCAGGCCTTGCGCTGCATCTTCAACAATAAATAATTTATGTTTTTTAGCAGTTTCAAGAATCGGCTCCATATCTGCCGATTGCCCATACATATGAACCGGCATAATTGCTTTCGTATGGGGTGTAATATACTTTTCTATTTGTTTCGGGTCAATATTAAGATCTTCTCGTAAAACATCTACAAAAACAGGCCTTGCACCAGTTAAGTGAATTGCGTTTGCACTTGCTATAAATGTAAAATCGGGGACAATAACCTCATCTCCTTCTTTTATACCAATAACCATTAGAGCGATATATAATGCCAGAGTTCCATTTGGAGCAAGCACCCCATAACTAGATCCTGTAATGCGAAGAATTTCTTCTAAAAATTCTTTACTCTTAGGGCCTTCTGTTACCCAGGCATTTTTAAGACAGTCTGTTACTTCGTCGATTTCGTCTTGAGTAAAATAAGGGTGTATCTGTGTTATTTTATAGGCCACTTTTCATTTCCTCTCCTCCGAAATCCAACTATAGGTATTCCTAATACCTTCTGCTAAACTCATTTCAGGCAACCAGCCCAATATTTTTTTACATAAAGTAACATCCATAACTTTATACGGAGCACCATCTGGCTTTGTAAGATCAAAAACCAAATCACCTTTAAAACCTACTATTGCTTTTATAAGCCCAGCTAAATCTCTAATGGATATTCCTCTTCCAATCCCAATATTTATCGGTTCGACATAATAATCAATATCCATTGCTCGAACTAAGGCCTCTGCGCCATCGTCAACGTAAAGCCATTCCCGAACAGGTTTACCTGTCCCCCATACAATTACTTCTTTAAGATTTTCTTCCTTTCCAGAAATTATCTTCATAAGCAAGGCTCCTAGCGCATGCGATCTCTCGGGATGAAAATAATCTCCGGGACCATACATGTTAGGAAGAATAAGATTTACGAACTTCATGTTATATTGACGAGCATATCCCCACGTTTGTACCCATTGCGCCTTTCTGGCCACTCCATATACAAGAACTGATTCATGTAGGGGACCATTCCAGAATTCATTTTCTTTAAAATCTTTGCTGACTACATTTGGATAAGCGCAGTTTGATATCGGGCTTATAAACTTTCCTACATTTGTTAAACGAGAAGCTTCAATAAGATTGGTAGAAATAAGTATATTATTGTAATACATTTCTCCAGCATGATCCAAGCCATATTTGATCCCACCTACCTGACCTGCAGCATGTATGACTGTATCTGGTTTATGGGTATTAAAATAATTTAGCGTTTGCTTTAGATCCCTAAAATCCACCCCCATACTTAAAGAGGTGGTTACAAAGGGAATTTCTTTCTTTTCCAAAAGCTTAATGAGGCGTTTTCCCAAGAAACCGGTTCCACCCGCTACAAACACTTTTTTATCTTTCATTATTGTCTTGATAAGAACATATATATGGTATAGTATTTAAAGCTCTTTTTCAATGGATAATAACCATAAATGTGCTTTAATGGCGGAAAAAACCTCACATTAAAAGGAAAAATTTTGTAAAACTAACCCTGAAGAAATAAATATTCCCTCAATAAATTCTCTTCACTAAGTCCTTGTTGTTTCTCTTAAAAATTTCGCCGGATTACCAACATATGCGCTGTTAGAAGGAATGTTTTCCAAAACAACGCTTCCCATACCTATAAGAGAACGATCACCAATCGTCACTCTACCAATTATCGATGAATTAGTCCCTATATAGCAGGCATTGCCTATCGTAAAGCCCCCAGAAATACAAGACCCAGCTGTAATAAATGTATAATCTCCTATGCTCACATCATGGCTAATAACGCTACTGGGCATAATAAGGACGTGGTTTCCAATAGTCGCATTGGACGCAACTGAAACCTGCTGTAAAATTACTACCCCTCTTCCAATTTTTGCCATTTTTTCTCTTTTCATACCGATAGCAAGCAATGCGTGCTTCGGTTGTTCTTTCTGTTCCTATCCAATTATAATCAGCCCCATAACAACAAATCTTATCTATAAAATGATAACAGGCATTAAAAAGAAGATTATCAAATCGCCTCGGTGTATAGTCTATGCTGTAGTACACAACTTTTCTCACTTTTCCGATCTTTTTTAATATAATTCCAGAAAGCGCATTTAATGGATCTGCGCCAAAAAAAAGGTCGTATTGGTCTTTGGATTGAAAACACCATAGTATGGTGTAGAATATATCTTTTACATATAACAGAGGCTCAGGTAACTTCCAGTGGAAAGCAATGTGGTTTTTAGTCTTCTCTCCTGCTACATACTCCGTATATCTTGAACTATCTTTATATAACTCTTTTAAGTAGATTAGCGGATGAGCAATATAAAGAACTTTTTTTACCTTTTTATGGAGAAAAAAATTTCTCAACTCTTGAGGTGGACCCTCGGATGACTCATGAGCAACAACAATAATCTTATAACTGCTGATTTTTTCCCAAAAAGTTTTGTTCATACCATTCTTTTTCCTTTCTAAGTCCTTCATCAAATAGGGTTTTTGCTACAAATCCAAACTCTTCTTTTGCTTTTGTTGTATCAAGCAATCGACGAGGTTGCCCATCAGGCTTTGATGTGTCCCATACTATTTTTCCTGTAAAACCAATGAGCTCTGCTATTTTATAAGTTAAATCGTGTATCGATATTTCAAATCCCGCTCCAATATTTACCGGGTCTGGTTTATTATATCTCTCAGTTGCTAAGATAATTCCTTCCGCTGCATCCTCAGCATATAAAAACTCTCTTGTAGCTTTTCCAGTCCCCCATACAATTACCTCATCTTTCTTATGCAATTTAGCTTCCAGAAATTTTTTTATCAAAGCGGCAATAACATGAGAGGAGTCAGGATTGAAATTATCTCCCGGACCATACATATTAACTGGAAGTAGATAAATAACGTTAAAACCGTATTGCTCTCTATACGCTTGCGCCTGAACAAGTAGCATCTTTTTCGCAAGACCATAGGGAGCATTTGTTTCTTCTGGATAACCTATCCATAAATCCTCTTCTTTAAAAGGAGTCGGTGTAAATTTGGGATACGCACAGATTGTGCCAATTGCCACAAACTTCTTAACACCGCTCTTCCATGCCTCGTGCATAAGGTGGACTCCCATGGTCATATTGTCATAAAACATTTCTGCTGGATGCTCACGGTTGTATCCAATTCCTGCGGTATTTGCTGCCAAGTGAATCACAATATCAATGTTTTGAACTACCTTTCTGCAATTATCTGATTCTCTCAGATCATATTCTGCGGTACGAGGAGCAAAGATATCTCCTTCTTTCACGCCCCTTTCTTGAAGCTTTTTTATAACATATTTCCCAATAAATCCATATCCTCCGGTGACTAAAATTTTTTTGTCGGAAAGATCCAGGCTTGAAAACATTTTTTGAGACATAAATGTGTATGTATTATACAATATTCAGTTCTTCTCAGCAGTAATAATATGGTATGCAGAAAAATTTCTGACTCCTGGAATGCTACATAGAAAACGCTTAATAATTTTTACAAATCTCCAATGATTTATGAAAGATCTGGGCAAAAAACTATCATAAAAAATTTTTATTTCACTCATTCCAGATTCATTTAAGAGATCTATTAATATTTCTTTTCTACTATTAACAATATTAAATCCTTCTCGTAAATTTCCTTTATAAATAGATACAATATATAAAATAGTGGGTTAAGAGGATTAGATTCCATAATAAGAACTTTACCTCCGTTTTTTATTAGTCTAGAAAAATTCATAAAGACTTTTTTCTGTTCCTCTTTTTTGAATGAAATCGTATGATAGGTAACAATTATGTAGCCCGCATCAAATTTCCCCTCTAATTCTTTGATCGGAGAATATAACCCATTTTGCATAGTATGAAATTTTCTAGAAAGATTATATTTTTTTGCTCTTTCTTTTACAATCTTAAGTGCCTCAGATGATATATCCATACCTGTGACATCAAAACCTTTTCTCAAAAAATTTAACGCGATGCGTCCAGTACACCAAAACACTACCCAAATATCCTGCTCCTCCTGTAATTAAAATTCTCATAGATTTTTTAAAAACTTCGCAGGATTACCAACGTACACACAATGCGAAGGAATAGTATCCAAAACTACACTCCCCATCCCAATTAATGAATTCTCTCCTATCTGAATCTTGCCGATAATCGAGCTATTAGTTCCTATATAACACCCCTCTCCAACTTTTACGCCGCCTGAAATACATACTCCTGAAGTAACAAATGTATAGTCTCCAACCTGCACGTCATGATTAATAACACTATGTGCCATTATCAAAACATGATTACCAATAGAAACCCCTGAAGCAATTGTGACATTTTGTAGAATTACGGTGCCAATTCCAATCGAAGCTGTTTTTGAAATGCTAGCTGTTGGATGAATGATTGATATAAAATTTTCAGAAGAGATACCAGATCTATCCAGAATTGATTTCTTGTCCATAAAATTACTATCATTTCCTATACCATTAATAAAATATGTGTCAGTGAAATTCCTAGCTTTTTCAATAGAACCTAAAACCCTTACGCCATAATACTCCTTCCCCCATTTCTCCTTATCATCATCCAGAAAACCTATGCAATTATAAAGAGGTTCTGAGGACTGGAGATTTAACTCGTTAATGGCATCAAGGATATCCATGCATATACCACCAGTTCCAAAAATAATTATTTTTTTCGCATTTGACATATCTACAATTTAAACACTTGCGTCTCTTCTGTTTCAAAAATTAAATCTTTTTTATTAAGTCCAAGCTCTTCCGTTGATGCGAAATATTTCTTTAGAATAAGCATATTAAGATTATATTTCTTAGCAATGTCCTTAACGGATGCTCTAAGTATCGGATAGACCTCTGGGATTCTTTGCAAAGTCCCTGTCTGTATGTCAACGAGCACTTTAGCCTTTGTATTATATACTACCATTGTAGTGATTTGATGAGGAATACATAAAATTCTTGGGACTGGCTTAATGGTATTAATAAATGCAAATACCTCGCGCATATCTTTATGCAAACTTCTATATCGATCATGAATAATACCCATCCATTGTGAAATTATAGTAACTGCTATATTTGCGCATAAAATAAGTAAAAAGGTCATAACTGCCAATGCTTTAAAATCTGTTTTCAAAAGAGCGGAAAAAATTACTCCGGAAAGAATGACTGTTGGAACTAAAGCCATTTCTAAATATCGCTGCCCCTCCCCTATTGGCTGAAGATATTTAATTGACAAAATAAGAACAGCAAGAACATAACAAAATATTGCCCACATAGCCAATTTAAGGTATAGTGACTGCGCAATAATGTTCTGAGGGATAATATTAAGATTTAGAAATTTATCTAATAAAAACAGTCCTGGCGCCAAAAGCCAAAGGTTGGTAAAAACCAAAGTTACTGGTGTAAAGGTGCCTAAAACATAGTATATGAGACTGACAAAATCCCGTTTTTTGCTTCCTTTCTCTATTCCTCTTACTTGATGAGCAAAACGGTATCGGTAATTTTTCATCCAAAAATAAATATTTGCAACATGTCCCTCGAGAACTCTTAGGTAAAATCCCTTACTTATTACAACAGCAATCGTCATTGCGCCAAAAAATACAATGAGATAAATCGGATTTTTATCGAGGACTGAAAAAAAGATGCTAATAAATAAGAGAGACTGTGTAGCAAAACGATGAGCAAAAAAACAGAGAAGTGTAAAGAAAAATCCCAAAGCTAGATAAAGAGGATTAGGTATCAATGAATAAAGAAGTAATGGATAAAATGCCGCTGTAAAAGTAAGGTATCCTAAAGATCGTGGAGTTAAGTAGCTGTTTTCCAAAATTGCTAAAGGAATAGTTGCATACACAAGTTGAGCAAGAAGTGCAGTTTCAAGATTATCAGTAAGCTGTAAAACGGCAATAAAAACAAAAATATTCTGAAGGATATCAAATATCGGTGAAATGAAACCTTGAATTGAAAGGAGAGTTTTTTTTGGGACAAAAGATAAGAGCCAAGGCAATACTGGCGGATAGTTAAAATACCCTTCCACTAAAAATCCGTCGCTGATTTTTTCCATAGGAATTCTATGCTCATTTTTTCGAATAAAATCTGCCTCAAGCATTCTTGACCATACATCAACGCCAAAGTATCGATTAATGAAGCGAGGGTAAACCTGAAATAAGTAGCTAACAAGAGGAATAATAAGCCCTACAAAATAAAACATAGATTTGAGGCATTATTTGTGATTTTTACTTTTATAGTATGCGGCAATTATATCACAAATATAATCTATCTCATCAAGCGTAAGCCCTGGGTGAAGAGGCAAGGTAATCATTTTTTTCCATTCCCTATCGGTAACTGGTGTATCACCATGATCTGAAAAAACCGGATACAGATTAATTGGCTTGTAATGCACTCCGGAGATAATATTATGAGCAGTAAGCCAATCTATAAGACTATCTCTGTCTTTCTCATCCACTCGAATAATATATTGATGTCTAGAAGAAATTCTTTCCGAACCTATCTTCAAAATTCTTATTGGAAGTGTGCTTTTTGAAAAGTTTTTATCATACCTTTTAGAAACCTCTCTTCTTTTATTATTTGTCTCATCAAGCCTTTTGAGTTGCACAAGAGCAAGCGAAGCAAAAATATCGTTAAAATGGTACTTGTAGCCAACCTCGTTTATTACATAATCCCATAGATGTTTTTTTCCTTCCCTTTTCCAAGCAAATTGATCTATTCCAAACCAACGTAAGGTCATCATTTTTTCCGCCATTTCCTTATTATTTGTAGTAATCA
>CAZVON010000024.1:0-7197 GCA_964628435.1 uncultured Gammaproteobacteria bacterium | reverse complement strand
CATGCAGCAATATTCTTCACGACATTAAAGGAAAAAACGGCGGGGTTTCTAATACCTACATGTTGACCTTTATAAAATGACCCTGCGCCATGAGCTGCATCTTCGATTACTAAAATCCCTTTTTTCTTAAATTGTTCGAAGCTGTCAAGATCTACCGGATACCCTGACTGGTGTTGAACTATAATAGCCTTCGTATGTGGAGTTATTTTTTTAGCTACATCGACAGGATCAATTGTAAGCGTTGCATCTTCAATATCTGCAAATACAACCTTACAGTTATTGTATAAAGGCACAAGACCTGTTGCAGGAAAAGTGATTGCCGGAATAATGACCTCTGCATCTTGTATGCCATATGCCTTAAAAAGAAGATCAAGACCAACTGTTGCGCTATTAACTGATATTGAATATTTTGCTTTCGTGTATTTGCAAAATTCCTCTTCCAGTTCTTTACACAACGGTCCCTCCTTCCACCACCCACTCTTAATTACCGCGGTTACGGCCTTTATCTCCTCATCGGTTGTATAGGGCTCAAATAGGTTTATCCTCTTCATATACCAGATCGCTTCCCGTAAGTATAACATTTTAATCTTCTTACAAGAAATCTGATCAATATCTCATTTATATCATATTTATAATCCTAATACATCTTTACACGAAACTTTCCATATGAGAAAATTGACATCATGAAAACGAGGCTCATAAAAACCCCTTTAAAAGAGCTTTTTTTAGTAGAAATTGATCCACATATTGATGAGAGGGGATTTGTTTTCGAACCATGGCATAAGTTAGACTTTAAAGAGGCGGGTTTGAATGTTGATTTTGTTCAGGAAGTTCACTCAAGGTCCAAAGCCAACATTATCAGAGGAATCCATTATCACACCGAAAAAAGCCCTATTGCAAAACTTATAAGATGCATCGTGGGTAGTGTTTTTATGGTAGCTGTTGATTTAAGAAAAAATTCTGAGTCTTACGGAAAATGGCATGGTATAGAACTAAGCGCAGAAAACAAAAAGCAGCTTTATCTTCCGGTGGGTTTTGGGGTGGGTTTTGCTGTTCTCTCTGAATCTGCAGAAATTTTGTATAAATTTACACATTATTACGATCCTTCGTCTGATAGAGCTATTCGATGGGATGATCCCGATCTTGCAATACAGTGGCCTTATAATAATCCAATTTTATCCGAGCGGGATAAACGAGCCAGCAGTTTTTTAGAATACAAAAATTCCCCAGATAATCTATGAGTACATCTTCATCTCAAAAGGTTCTTGTTACCGGTGGCTCTGGCTATGTTGGATCTGTTTTAGTTGACTATTTAATACAGAAAGATCTCTCTGTTTGTGTCGTTGACACCTCTCCCCCCAGTAAAAGCACTATAGAATTTGTTCAAGAAGATATACGAAACGTTTCTGAAAATATCTTTAAAAATGTTTCTTCTGTGATTCACCTTGCAGCATTTTCCAACGAAATTGCTGCAGAACAGAATTCTCATCTCACAAAACAAATTAATACAGCCTCGACAACAAATTTGGCTAAAAAAGCCAAAAATATGGGAGTTAAAAGATTTATTTTCGCATCTAGCGCTGCCATTTACGATATGGGTATTGAAAAAGCAGATGAAGAAAAAACCGAAGATTCTATTGTTAATCCAAGCGGTACGTATTCTATTTCTAAGTATAAAGCAGAAATGGAAATATTACCTTTATCGGATGATAATTTTTCTGTTGTTGTTCTGCGTAAAGCAACAGTTTGTGGCTACTCTCCTCGCATGCGATTTGATCTTGTGGTAAACGCCATGGTTAAAAGTGCTCTCTCACAGGGACATATAAAAATATTCAATAAAGGACTTCAATGGAGACCACATATAAGTGTTAATGATGTGTCAGCAGCATATTACAAAGCGATTACTGAGAAGAAAGAAAAAATAGCAGGACGAATATTTAATATTGTCTATGGTAATTTTTTAGTCAAAGATATAGCAACATTGATACAAAAAGTACTTGAGAATAACTTTTCAATTGAAACAAAAATTATTGCAGAGGGAAATGATACGAAAGGTCGTTCATATCGGATGACAAAGCAAAAAGCAACAGAACTTTTAGATTTTACAGCAAAAGAGACAATTGAAGATGTAGTAATTGATCTTGTTCGGAAATTTAAAGAAAAAAGTATATAATATATTTTATGGATAACGTAAAAGTAGCAGTCATCGGAGCCAATGGACAACTCGGTACTGATATAATAAAAATATTAAATCAAGATTCGTTCTTTGAGCTTTTCCCTCTTACACATTACGAAATCGAAATTACTGATGAATACATAACCAGAAAAGTACTTGATGCTATTGCTCCTGACATCGTTATCAATACTTCAGCCTTTCATCGAGTTGATGACTGTGAGACAAATATTGATAAGGCTTTTACTGTAAACACCATTGCGCAAAAAAGGCTTGCGGAATATTGCTCGGAGAAGAATCAAACAATAGTCTACATTAGTACAGATTATGTGTTTGGATTAGATTCTGAAAGAAACATGCCTTATTCTGAAACCGATAGGCCTGGCCCCCTTAATGTGTATGGATTGTCCAAACTTACAGGTGAGTATTTTACTCAATATATTGCTAACAAACATTTTATTGTTCGTTCGTGTGGGTTATATGGAGAGGTCGAATCGAGCGTAAAACGAGGAAATTTCGTAGAAACAATGCTTAAGCTTGCAAAAGAAAAAAAACAAATACGAGTTGTTGATGATCAAACAGTATCGCCAACATATACGCTGGATTTAGCCAAACAGATTCATAGAATCATAAAAACAGAAAACTATGGTCTTTATCATGCAAGTGCTCATGGACAATGCACTTGGTACGACTTTGCGCGGGAAATTTTTAATCTTACACATACAACAGTAGATCTTATTCCTGTAAAAACAAGCGAGTTTCAGACACCAGCCAGACGCCCTCGTTATTCAGTTTTAGACAATTCTTCCTTAAAAAAACTTGATTTAGATATTATGGTGGACTGGCAGACAGGATTAAAACAATACCTTACTGAAAAGAAATATATTTAGCGCTACTCATGATATCTATTTTTAAATCTATAGCCTCAGACTGGAATAGATATTTATACGCTTACGATTACAAGAAAAATCGAAAGAATATCTTCTTGAGACTGGCTATTTTTTTTCATAATCCAAATATGATTTTCGTGGTCATGTATCGCATAGAGCACTATCTTTTTACCAACAAAAACATCTTTACTCTCATGCTCGGATATTTTCTTTATCCATTTTATTTTTACTTTAATTACTTTATTTTAGATATTCATATTCATCCTCAAGTAATGTTTGGAAAAGGGCTTTACCTTCACTATCGAGGAATTATCATTACGCAATCAGTCGTAGTTGGAGAAAATTTAACTCTTATAGGACCTTTAACTATTGGAACTAACCTTGGCTCATCGAAAGGTGCTAGAATTGGAAATAACGTAACGGTTTGCGCGGGAGCACGAGTTATTGGAGAAGTACATATAGGAAATAACGTAATCATCGGTGCAAATGCGGTGGTGGTAAAAAATATTCCTTCCGATTCGGTAGTTGGAGGTGTTCCTGCAGAAGTGTTAAAAAGTACAAAAAGATAGATAAATATGCAAGAGGAGAGAAATATCAAGTTAGCCCTTGTGGGACATAAAGGATTCATAGGATCTCATTTGGAAAGATATTTTAAAAAAAACGGAACTTCATTCATATGTTTTGAGGGTGATCTTCTTAGCAAGTCGGATATCGAGGAGTTTTTTTTAAAAAATAAGGCTGTTACCGAAGCTGTATTCCTTGCAGGAACATTCGGATATGACTTTCAAAAACAGATCGAGAAAAACATTCTAACCGTTCAGGCCTTTTTGGAAACAGGAAGGAGTTATGGACTTAAAAAGATTATTTATCTTTCAAGCGGAGCTGTATACGGTGAGCCACTGCACGGAGAGTCTCGCGAAACAGATCCTCTTTCACCGAACACGTTGTACGGGTTATCTAAATTGTTTGTAGAACAATGTATTCAATACTATCATAGAAACTTTGGGACAGAATATATTATTTTACGGCTACCAAATGTATATGGAGAAAATAACTATAAGGGGGTAATTTTTGACTTTTTGTCTGATATCAATAAATACAAAAAAATAACCATCGCGGGAGATGGGTCACAACAAAGAAATTTCCTTCATGTTGAAGATGCATGTAGCGCTATTGAAAAATCTCTCGCTTATGAAAAAACGGATATTTTTAACATTTCTAATCCTGTTGCAATATCTGTTAACGATATCGTAAAGATATTAAAGAAAAAATACTCTTTCGAGATTACTCATAAACCCTCCGAAAACAATCTACAAAAACTGTTATTAAACATAGATAAAGCAAAAAACATTTTGCATTTTACACCATCTCATATAGAGTTAGAAAAAGATTTATGAAGACCATTTTGCTTGTTTCCCATGTAAGCGAAACTCCCGGCGGGCCACTTGAAAAATTCCACCAATATCTAAAAAATAAAAGTACTGTTTATAAAATTACCCACCCGATTACCCTTACCACAGCCCAGGAAAGCACGATAGATTTTGGAAAAAAGATTTTTCAGTTTAAAATTCCTCCCTTTCTGCAATATCTCTTAGAAGGCATGTATACGCTCCGATTTTGGTACGCTTATTTTAAGAAGCCCCCACGAATAAATCTTGCTATTTGTTTTGATTCACTTTCTTTTTTTCATATATTGCTTTGCAAAAAGTTTTTACATATCGATACAATCGTATACTATAACGTTGACTATTCTAAGAAAAGATTCTCAAACTTTTTTATGAATTCCATATACCAGCTCATTACGAAATTTTCATACTACACCTGTGACTATTTTTTCTCTTTTAATAACAAATTTATCGACGATATCGATCCTAAAGGAAAATATTCCTACAAGCAGGTAATACTGAAACCTCTTATTCTCCTGAAGCCTCTTTCTAGTGTAAAAAAAATTCTCCACTCTTTAATATATATTGGTGCAATTGATTATCAAACAACAGATTTTAAATCCTTGTTTTTAGCTCTAGATCACCTCAAGAAAGAAAATATTGTGTTTAGACTGGATATATATAGTAATGTCTCCCCTACCAATCCGATCTATGGTATCATTAAAAAACTTTCCCTTGAGAAAAATATTTTCTTTAAAGGAACAGTAGATAATATAACACTCACGGAAAAAATTCTTCCTCGCTATTGCATAGGAGTAGCCCCATACGCCACTAAGTCTAATCCTTCTTCTCCAGACCATGCGTTTATGAATAAGGATTTAACAGGCAGAATTATTGAATTTATTGGAACCGGTCTTCCTGTTGTCAGTACTCGTCTCGTAGAAGAATTTGAAATGATAGATGCGAATAAGTTTGGGTTTAGCGTTTTAACTCCAGAAGAGTGGTACCAATCACTCAAAAAACTTCTTACCAATGAAGATCTATATAAAGAATATAGTAAAAACGCATATTCTTTTGCCAAACATTATGATGCAGAAACCATTCTTCCACCTGTATTCAAAAAAATTCTTCAGTAATTCTGTGAATTTCTTCTCGTTTTATATAATGCCTCAAAAAAAGAACTTTGGATTGGGTGGGCTTGACGATAGACCTCTTTCCAAGTGTCAGGAACAGGATATTCTTCTTCTTTTATGAAATTATTGTTTTTGTGTAAGACTTTTTCCATTGTTTTGTATAAAAATAACCATTAGTAAGACGATCTACTTCATAAAAATAGCTTCTAATCTGATGTATGCTCATCTCTTGAAAAGAACTTATATTAATTATAATGTCGAAAAAGTTTTTAGGCATATGTTTTATCTGATGTGGCATGAGAAATTGAATTCTACTCTCATCAAACTCCCTCTGAATTTCCCGAAAACTGTTGAAATGTCGAAATGTAAATATTTTATCTCTTGGAAACACATTTTTTAAATATTCCTGCGCTATAAAAAGTGCCGGCGGCACGTCAATAATGCTATATTTCACTTTCGGCAAGGTTTTTAAAAAAATATATGCCAATCTTCCGTATCCTGCGCCGATCTCAGCGACTTGGGGAGAAAGCGGACTTTTAATCTTATTCATGATGCTGTAAAATTCGTGCACTGAATTACACACGTCCTGTGAAATAATATACCCACGGTATTCAACGAGCAAAGGAGAACCCAGCATAGGCTCTGAAACTTTTTGCAATATTTTTAAACGATCAATTCTACTTATATAGTCAAACAAATATGAAATATATATTTTATAAAGTAACTTACTTATATATTGATATCGATAAAAGGGCTTCCATTTCTTTTCTGTATCTACAAACTTACTATTAAAAAGAGGATTAAGATTTCCCTTTAAAATCTCAGAAATTACCGGCCCCAGTTGATGGCGAACAATACCACCAACCTCCCAATCGAAATATTGCTTGTTAATAAAGCGCTTAAAATATTTTAAACCATATTTTTTTACATGAATAATATGATTTTTATTTATATTTCTCCAATAATCAGAAGGCAAATACTTTACCGATTTCTGCTGTTTCAAAAGTATATCGCCAAGAACATCGGCTGTCGTTTTTTTGTTCATATAATTCTGGTTATCGAGATTTTAAAAAGTATATCATAGATTGTTAAAATTTTGTTGATGTTGTAAAGATAAAACAAATTACTATATAATAGGTACAGATATGGCTTCTGTTCAGGACTTTTTTCGCAACAAAAAGGTTTTAATAACCGGGGGTACCGGCTCTTGGGGCAGTGAACTTGTTAATCAGTTAGTTATTACGTATAATCCCTCGGAAATACGCATTTTCAGCAGAGGTGAGCACAAACAAGTAGCAATGCGGCATAATTATGCTAATCGGAAAAACATGCGTTTTATTATAGGGGATGTCCGTGATAAAGAGGCCGTAGATCTAGCCATGAGTAGTGTTGATATTGTATTTAACCTTGCGGCTCTTAAGCATGTGCCCGTATGCGAAGAAAACGTCTGGGAGGCTATCCAGACAAATGTACATGGCGTCCATAACATTATCAATGCAGCCATGAAACACCAAGTGCAGGTTGTAGTGCAGGTATCAACCGACAAAGCCGTTGACCCCCTCAATTTATATGGATTTACCAAAGGGAGCGCAGAACAACACATAACATCTACAAAT
>CAZVON010000023.1:2209-16433 GCA_964628435.1 uncultured Gammaproteobacteria bacterium | reverse complement strand
TGTTGCCAAAGAAGCAGAACCGCTACATCGCAAATAAGCAATAAAAGTGCAACTAAAATTGGGGCTATATCATAAATGGTTAAAGTAAATGTTTTTGGTCGAAGAGAGTACATTAAAATGAAAAGCGCCAAAGTATTAACTATGGTTACTGCTGATGCAGCTTTCATCAGATACGCATCCCTTGTTAAAAAGAAAACTGTAGATAGAACAACCAGCGCCAAAAACAAAACGGCCAGCATGTTTCCTGTCAATGCAAGAGTGAAGCCACTAGTTCCACCTAATACTGGTGGTAACCATGGAAGAAATATGAGAACAAAAATAGCCAGATGAAAACCAAGAACAGCTTTTCGTAACCTCTCAATTTTTTCTTTTGAGAAAGAAAAGTAAAATGTTTTAAGAGCCCAAAAGGAAATAATACCCCATACAATCCAGAAAATGATAGTTTCCATATATTCAGTATATACATTTCAAAGAATGAGATACAAGAATAATTCCTGCTATGAATTCCTATGCATCATTTAGGCCAAACGTATAGGCATATTCTGAGTTTAGCCCTTCAGATAGGAATAATCTAAAGAATTCCCGCAGCCCGCCTAGCCGCGAGGCTGGCCAAAGCTTCAGCGAGGCGAGTCTGTGTAAGATATCATCTGTTCATTGCTATTTTAATGCCACACCGATAAATGCTTTTGAGGAGTCTTGTCTTTGGATTGTGAACAATTCGTCAACTCCTTGCGGGATTTCACACAGGCTACTGTTTACGTATAAAACGTCTTTCTCTCCACTCAGTATCGTTTTTCCTTCTTTATCCATATCTAGTTTTAACGGACATTCTTCTTGAGAAAATTCATATGATCCAAAATTAACTCGGTCGTAATCTTGTACAGATGGATGTATTGTCTGCTGTTGAAATAATGCGGGGTCATATTTGCTATAAAAAAGGGAATAGATCGTGGGCGAAGATTCTCTGTCGGTAATCACAGCTTTTTTATAGTTCGGGAGAATCGTATTTACTTTTCGTACCAACTCTCTATATCCATCCTGTCTGTACCAAGGTCTATATTTTGGCATATGAATATAATATTGGTGAAGATAGATAAACATTCCAAGTCCTAAAGATAGTAAAACACTTACCATACATGTTTTCCTGTATTTTTTTTTAGGGATAATCCCTATAATGTGTACAACTCCTATCGCGGAAAAAACCAAAAAAGCAGGAAGCATCAGAAGAGTTCTTTGTAAGTTAGGCACGTCATCAAAGGTAAGCGCGGCACCAACGGGAGTCAGTAATATCCATCCCAAAAGTATAAAAAATTGCTTCGTGTACTTCTTCGCGAGCACCCACACTCCATATAACATAAAAGGAAGCTCAATTACATGAAAAAGACCATAAAAGGGGACTCTATACCGATCTGGGTACCCATTTTCTGAAAAAAGAAATGAGAAAGTGAAATGACTAAAATAATTCATCAAAGTCTCCTTTCCATAATATATGAGTTTATTATGCACTAATCTACTTATAAAAGGCGACACCGTGGATACGCCGTCTTCTCGAATATGCTCGTCGATTACTAACTGCGTTCCACTGGTTGCGAAAATACTCACTGTTTTTATTCGGAGTGAAAGATTGGAAGATGTTAAAATGACTACAAGGGGAATAAGGATGAATATACTATAAAGCAATGCGATCCAGGCTAATTTTTTAGAATCAATTTTATCTTTGAAAAAAAACACAAGCGCAGGAACAAAAAGAGGTAGAAAAACACGAGGAGCTTGGTAGGTGAAGAAACTGATAAAAAAGAGTAAAAAAACACCAATAAGTAAAAGACCCTTTTTATTATTAGTCCAGAGTATATACAGATAGGTTGCTAAAACAATACAGAAAAGTACTACCGTATTTTCCGTAGCAGTTCTAGACAAGTTAATATGCCATGGTGATATTGTTAAAAAAAATGCAGTACAAAGAGCAATAGTTTCTTTCCTTGAACTATTTGCAAAAAGTATCCTCACGAATAGAAACACAGCAATAATAGTGAGTGTACCCAAAAACGCAGAAGTAAATCGAACCGAAAATTCAGACAATCCAAAAATAAAAATTGGTATTATAGAAAAGTAGGAATACCCCGAAGGACTGTACAAAAAAGACTTTAGATGAAAAGGAAGAAAAATACCGTGCATATCTTTTCCTGTTTTAAGCAAAGAATAGGCATTATACCCTAAGAATGCTTCGTCTTTATGGAAGCCGTGAGGAAAATTTGAAAGAGAGTATAACCGAAGTATAGATCCCACTATAGTAAGGATTAACAAAAAGCACACAGTTTTCGTGCGGACCATTTCTCTAATAGTATCAAATGCCCAAGGGTCAATCAACGGAAATTACGTAGCTCTTTAAAACTTAGTACTGCACAAAATTTACTATTGAGGATTTCTTTTGAAGCGCATCAAGCCAATTTTGAAATTTTTCATTCATTTTTTGTTGTTCGAGTTGTTTTTTTATATTTTCTTTTTCTGAGGGAATGTCCGTATCCTCTGGAAACGAACTTTTATTTTTTTCTATATATTCATCAACTTCTTTGTCTGTTACTGTTATTTCTTTCCCAAGAACTTTCGCAATAATTTTTTCAACTCGAATTTGTTCTCGTAAATCCTTTTTCGTCAATCCTTGCGTTGCGAGTAATTGATCTAATTTTTGCCCTTGTTTTGTTACTGAATCATCGATCTTTTTAATTTCTTCATCTATTTCTTTATCCGAAATAATAACTCCTTGCTTCTTTGCTTCTTGTGAAATAAGCGTTTTAGTAATCAAGGCACTGAGTGTACGTTGCCCATTTTGTTTTTCTAACTCTTGAATAACTGTCCACCTTGGTATTGGTTCACCATTTACGATGGCTGCGATAAAAAGCTCCTTAGAAAGAAAAAGAAGAGCCCCAAGGATAATTATTCCCAAAAAAGCAAATATATATTTTTTTCGGTGTGATGGTTTTTCTTCAAAAACTTCCTCTGAAACTTCTTTTGATACTTTTGTTATTTTTGACTCAGACGATTTTTTCTTTGGCATTGTTGTATTATATCATACTTTATTCTTGAGAAACGTAGAAAGATGTAAATTTAAAAAGGTCAAATGATGTTCTATGAGCATGAGACAAACCATAGGTATAAATTGCTTTCTGATGCTCTTTCGTTCCATACCCCTTATTTTTAGAAAAGTTATAATTTGGATACAGACCATGTATTTTTTTCATAAGGGAATCTCTATAAACTTTGGCAATAATTGAAGCTGAAGCAATCGAAAGGCTTTTTTGATCACCTTTAATAATTGCTTTCTGTCTTTGCTTTCTAATACTACGTATATAACCAACTGGAAATCCATCGATCAATACGAAAACAGAAGAAAACGGGACACAGGTAATAATTTGGTTCGTAATTTTTCTTATTGTAATCTGTGTTGCTTTCCCAATACCGTACTTATTAATTACCGAAACATCTGTTACTTTGATTATGGCATATAAGGCTTCTTTCTTAATAAACTCTGACAGTTTTTCTCTTTGTGAACCAGAGATTTTTTTTGAGTCATTTATCGCATTTAATTGTAATTGCTTTTGGGCATCTTTCGGATAATAATATGGAGAATACATTACACCCGCTGCGACAATTGGACCAGCAAACGATCCTCTCCCAACTTCATCAATTCCAATTACATATCTATATCCCTGTCTCCAGAGTTTGTGTTCTTCATCAAATGTAGGTTTTTGCTGAATCATCTTTATTTTCCAGTAAATCTATCTGAGAAGCTTCTCCTTCATCGAGAGATTGGACTTCAAGCCCTTTAATCTGAGGCATCGCTGCTCCCACTTTTCCCTGCATTGTACCATATAAAGATGCCGTACTGAGAATAATTCGTTGTGCTTGAGCTTCCCTTTGTTTCCAAGCTTTTTCAAAAACAACTCTTTCTTTAACAATCTGTCGCTGCATTTCATTGTATACCTCTACAACATTTTCTATCTGCTGTTTAAACTCATGGCTTGTAATATAGGCGTATAATTGATCTGCTTTTGTACCTCGATTGAGTGATACCGCTTTTTGATACCCAACGTCTAACAAATTTGTTCTTAATAGAATGGCAAGAGGAATCACCAAGTCGTTACTACAAATCCATACCCCATCTTTTATCCCAAGACCATTTGAAGCTTCTTGGGGTAACGCGATACTTACAATGACCGGAACATTTGCTTTCTCTGACCTTAAATCTTCTTTGAGTTTGCCAATCCATTTATCCGACCACTCTTTCGTGCGTTTAGATTCCCACAAAATTACTCCACACGTATATCCTTTTGGACTTTTTACAACATGCACGACATCCGCTCCTGTTATTCCTTTACCAACAGGTTCAATATCATCTTGAGGAAATTGTGTCTTTAATGTTTGTTCAAGCTCTAACTCTAATACTTCTCCTTGAAGCTGTCCAGATTTTTGCTGTGATTTCCTCTGCGCTTCTTCGAGTGCTTTTTTCATATCTTCAAGTCGTTTTTCAAGCTCCAATTTTTCAAATTTTGCCTTTTCTTGTGCTTTTTTACTTATTTCTTCTTGCAACTTTGCTCTTTCTTCCAATAATTTTTTTTGCATCTCAATTTCTCGCTCTTCATTTTGTTGCAAGAGAATTCTGTTTTCTTCATGTGCTTTCAACAGATTTTGCATAAGATGCTCGACTCTTTTTCGAGTTTCCTCTTCTTTTTTTTCTGAATCTTTGAGCTTAAACTCAAATTCTTCTTGAATTTTTTGAGCTATTTGTTCTTCCGCATCTTTTTTTACCTGCTTAAGTTCTTGCTGATGTCGATTCTTTTCTTGTTGAAGAATTTCCTGTTCTATTTGCTGCTTAATCGCTTGCGTTATTTCTATAAGAGTGCCACAATTAGTACATGCGACAGTGTTCATAGTGCTATGATATAGATGAACAAAGTAGATTGCAATAGATAAGTTTTTTGATTGACTTCTCATCTGATATTTGTTAGCATCAAATGCTGTATGAAAACACTTATTCGTAAAACTTCTATTCATTCTTTCGCTTTATATCTTCTTCCTCAACTATATAGTGGTATAAGCTTTTCTACAGGAGTACAAACAATTATTCTTGCTGGATTTATTTTTTCGCTTCTTTCTTTTTTTGTAAAACCAATTCTACAAATAATTACCTTACCTTTGACTATTATTACTTTCGGAACATTTTCTTTTTTATTAAATGCGCTAATGCTCTATGTATTAACTATCCTTGTTCCTGATGTAACAATTCAACCATTTGTTCTTAACAGCTTTTCTTTTGCTGGATTTGTCATTCCAACGCTATCCCTTAATTTGTTTTTTGCGTATATTCTTATTTCTGCTACATTTTCTGGGATCATTGGATTTATTAATTGGATAATTGAATAATCTATGAAAAAAAATGCTCGATTTGTATGTTTAGGAGGGGGTATTGGAACTGTAAACTTAATAAAAGGGCTCAAACAGTATTCTCCTTACATTACTGTTATAGTTTCTATGGCTGATGAAGGAGGATCTTCAGGAAGATTGCGACGGATGTATAATATGCTTCCCTGCGGTGATTTGATATCTTGCATGGCAGCATTATCTACTCAAGAAAACCCAATTATTTCGCAATTGTTAACCTATCGCTTCCCAGGAGACAGATACGGGAAAGACGATTCTCTAGGTGGACACAAGTTGGGCAATCTTATTATGACAGCTTTAACCCAAATGGAGGAAGGGGATTTTACTAGTGCCATTACGCAATTTCAACAGATCTTTTCTATTCAAGGGGTTTTTCTTCCAGCTACAACAATCCCAGTTTCTATTTCTGCTCAAACTATTGAAGGAAAAATGGTATATGGAGAAGAAAATATTGACTTAGGCAAGTACAATGGAAAAAGAATCTTAGAAAAAGTATTTCTCCAGCCACAAACAGCTCGCGCTCCAGACGTGGTTATTGATTACATAAGAAACGCAGACGTTGTGATCGCTGGACCTGGGGATCTTTATACGACCATTTTACCAGTACTTATTGTGGAAAATATTAAACAAGCTCTGAAAGAAACAAAAGCAAAAAAACTATTTATTGTGAATGTGGCAAACAAACCTTTTGAGACAAAGGGTTATACCGTTTATGATTTCATGCATACGATCCAAAAACATCTTGGTGAATTTCCTTTTCAGGAAGTAATCGTAAACAACAATTATTCTATAGAGATACCCAAACAATATCATTATACCTATGTCCTAAACGGTAAGACTAACTCAGATGACTCATCTTTTAGACTTATTAAGATAATTCAAGACGACATAGTAGACGATACGTTTCCTCTTTACCATAGTTCTTCAAAACTTGCTAACTTAATCGCAAAAACGATATAATAAACCAATGATAATTACAATTTTGCATATTCTTGTTACGGGATTTTTAATTACAACAATACTTCTTCAGATGCAAGGAAGTGGTATCTCTTCCGCATTTGGTGGATCTTCCCAATTTTATAGAAGTAAGAGAAGCATAGAACGTCTCTTATTTATTGCAACAATTGTTCTTACGTGCCTTTTTGCTGTCCTCTCAATTGTTCTGCTTATTCCTTCTTAGGGGAACCATATGATTTTCCGAAAGAAAAGACTGTTTATCTGGCTCATAAAAGCCTATCTAAAAAAGTGGGGTAAAAGAATTTTTATTTTTTTTATTGTTGGACTTTCGGTTTTTTTTGGGCTTTTAAAAGCTACGCATAGTCTATTTCCTAAAATTCCCAAAGGACAAAAAGAAACAATTGGAACATTTGGCACATATACAGTAGAAACACTTCCTTCTTTTGTATTCTCTGATGTTTCACGTGGCCTTACGAAAATTGACAAAGATGGAACTGTTAAACCAGACATCGCTTCATCGTGGAAAATATCTGATAGTGGGAAAAAATATACTTTTTCTCTCAAAAAAAACATATTTTTTTCAGATGGTACCCCTCTCACTTCTTCTTATATTAGCTACTCGTTCTCAAATGTTACTACTAACAAAAAAGACCCATATACAATTGAGTTTCTTTTAAAAGATAATTATAGTCCTTTTTTAATTACCGTGTCCCGACCGCTCTTAAAAAATGGATTTATTGGAGTAGGTGAATTTCGTGTAAAAGATATTCGATTAAACGGCAATTTTGTTGAATCTCTTGTACTTTCCTCTGTTAAAAACGTATACCATACGAAATCGTACCTTTTCTATCCAACAGAAGAATCCTTAAAACTAGCATTTGTACAAGGAGAGATTTCAACCATAAAAGGGGTTTCTGATGTGTCTTTCAAAAACATGTCTTTTACTCAATTTCCGCATGTGGAGGTAAAAAAAATTACCGATCACACTAAGTTGGTTGCGATCTTTTATAACACAAAAGACTCATCACTCTCAAGCGAAAAAGCTCGTGGAGCTCTTACCTATGCATTACCTGATGATTTCAAGTATGGTCAAAGAAGTTACACACCTTTTCCTCCATCATCATGGGCATTTTCAGAAACTTTTAACCAAAGAAGGCAAGATGTAGAGCGCGCACAATCTCTTTTAAAAGCTTCTCAAATTGTATCAGAAAGTGGAGAGATAAAATTTTTCCTGAAAACTCTTCCAAAGTACAAGTTACTCGCGCAAGAGATTAAAAAATCTTGGAAAAGAATCAGTGTAGATGTTGATATCGAGATAGTAGAAACAGTACCATCAACATTTCAAATTTTTCTTGGCGATTTTAAGATTCCTAAAGATCCGGATCAATATACTCTGTGGCATAAGGATCAAAATAATAATATTACCAATTATAGTAATTTGAGAATTGATAAGTTACTAGAGGATGGCAGGAAAACAACTGATCTTACACAGAGAAAAAAAATTTATTCTGATTTTCAAAAATATCTTTTAGCTGATTCTCCTGCGTCTTTTCTTTATTTTCCGTTTGAGTATGAAGTAGTTCGAAAGTAGTATTAGACGAGATTGTATTTAGAGCGCAATTTTCTATGATACATAATAGCAAATCGATGGGCTTCGTCACGGATGCGTTGAACAAGATAGAGCGCTTCACTGGTTTTGGGTAATGAGATTTCTTTAAAATCAGCAGTAATAATTGTTTCTTCTCTTTTTGCAAGCCCAATGAGTGGGATTTGTATCGGATTTTTTTTTAACGCCTTTTGCGCGGAAGATACTTGCCCTTTCCCTCCATCAACAATAATAAGATCAGGATACTCTCCCCATTCTGCATGTTTTAGTCTTCTGGTCAAGACTTCTTCCATCATCGCGAAATCATTTGGCCCTTTTATTTTCCTAATTTTAAATCGTCTATAAGAAGATGAATCTTTTTCTCCATCTTTAAAAACAACCATTGATCCGACTGCAAATGCGCCTGCGGTATTGGAAATATCATAACATTCAATTTTTGTTAATGACTTAAGAGGAATTCCTGCTTGTTCCAACGCTTTTTTAAGTGTAGTAAGCTCGCGAATTCGAAGATCACTGGAAAGATTAGGGTTTATCTCATACTCAAATGGTTTACGTATTGGGCTTGTGATATAATTAATAGCGGCAATTTTTTCCTGGACTTTTTTTGCTTCTTCAAACTGCTCTTTTTTACCATATGAGTCTCGCTCTTTTTCTAGGTCTTTTAAGACTTTTCTTTTTTTTCCACTTAAAAAAATGATAATTCGCTGAACGTTTTTTTTATATTGTTTTTTTAGTTTTTCGGAATCGAACACCGCGGGACATGGACAAAGCCCAAGATGGTAATATAAACAGGGTTTTTTAGGATGATTATAAGAAGACTGGTAAGGGAAAATTTTTCTAATTGCTTTCAGTGCTACCTTAAGAGCCTTGCTGTTTGGATAGGGACCAAAGTAATAAGAACTAAGATCGTCTTCTCGCCTCGCAAACAAAATTTTCGGGTATTTATCATTTAAGGTAATACGAATCAATAAAAATGCTTTTCCATCTGTTAATCGAACATTATATTTAGGAACATGTTTTTTAATAAGACTGGCTTCTAAAAGTAAAGACTCAAGTTCTGATTCAACAACCGTTACTTTGATTTTTTTTGTTTGAGATATAAGTAGGCTCGTTTTTTCTCCCAGAGTATCTGAGTTTTGAAAGTAGGATGATACTCTCTTTTTTAAATTTTTTGCCTTTCCCACGTATAAAACTGCGTTTCTATGATCTAAAAACTGATAAACGCCTGGTTGTATAGGTAAAGACTGATACGATGATACCGAAAATAACAATGCTTATTCCTCCTTTTATTATCATTTCTTTGGACAACACAAACGGGGATACATGAAGTACCTGCCGAAAGGTATCTTGATCAACAGCTATTGTAATCACTTCGTCCTTATTTGTCAAAAATTCGCTACGATGATAATAAATCGGAATAGTAATACTGCCAAACGGAGGAATGGAGGGGGATTTTATTTTTTGATTGCTTGGTAATAACCACGCCGTAGATATACTGATTTCTTGCGGGCCAAGTATTACATTCCCAACATTTTTAATCTTAATATTTCCAGATACTGGAAAACCAGCGATTGTTGATTTTGGCATATCTGGTGTAAGTTGTAGTTTCTCCGTTTTTAACAGAGTACTGTTAGAAAACTGCACTTTAATGTCTTTTTCAGATTCGTTTCCCATTAATTTATATCCTCCTGCTGGAATTGGATATTCACTTTTTTCTCCCTTTACCACGAATGCTATATGGTCAAAATCCAGCAGATTAAAATAATCAGTACCGCCAGTTGTATTACCCCATGTGGGATCAACCATAATCCACGTTTGTAAATCTTTATCATAATACTCTGGCCAGGAGTGTAAAACATCTTTGAGAAGGGACAATGGACGCTCATGGGTGTTTTTTGTAAACGCAAACCCGTTGACTTCTCGAGCCGGTATTCCAGCAGAGCGAGCAAGCGTTATGAATAAATCTGTAAACTCTAAACATACTGCAGACTTAGGATTTTGTAAAACTCCTTTTCCACCCAATCGTGGTTTTTTTTCTGTTACTCGAGAAAAATCATAGGTTAGATGCTGCGTGACGTACTGGTAAATTTTCTGAGGAGTTCTTAGCTTACGTGCAAGTTGCTTAATAGACTGATCAGAAATCTGCCAATATGGTTGCTCTTTTAGAAACAGAGCATATTCTTGTTGTGATAATTCTTGTTTTTTGGGAGTTAAAAAAACTTTCATTTTTCCTGTTATTGTAATTTCTTTTGATGCAGATGGAAGAAGCGAAAATTGAGCCAACCAATTTCCATCTTTATCAAGAAGAACATTTTGTGGGGCAGGGGTAATACTCTGAAGATAAACTTCTTGATAATTTGTTGTTGGGGGAATAGCAATTTCTTTTGTCGTTGGAAAAACATTTCCATTCTTTAAATGATATTTTAAAGTAAATTCATACTGTTGATACTCTCCAAATGCAAAAGATATGCCTGATTTTTTTAAGTGATCTTTATTAAAGGTTAGAATCTGAAGATTGTTGTTTCCAGTAGGTGTTACATAGCTTGGTTTTATAAACGAAGGTATTCCAAACGAAGTTGGGTACTCAACGCGAGCGTTAAACGAAGAAAAATCATTCTCTTCTTTAAGACCAGGAATAGATATTTCCCAAATATTACCTTTTTTAGTTGCAATATCTGGAGTATCAAATGTTAAAGTAAAATTAAGTACTTTATCAATACCAACTATTCTGCTTTTGAAAGGGACTTCAATCGTATAACCGTCTTCTATTTTTTTAACAACTGGTACAACTGAACCAGATGGGTCGGTAGCAGTTACATGAGCAATATTATTAAAACCGATTTTTATTTTATACGCTGTTGCGGCTTTTTCGCTGGTTTTATTTACTAATTCCAATTTATAAACAACACGGGTATTACCACTTTCTTCAATACGGTATGTCGCGTTTGCCCAAACAGAAAAATTCTTTGTGTCTGCAACTGCAGGATACGAAAATACAAACAAAAAAAATAAATAAAACAAGAAAATTCGTGTCATGAAAGGTTGAATATGCCTCCTGAACAATTGTACACTAAAAATTATAAGAGGAGAAAATTTACTAAGAAAAGATTTTTTTACGTAAATACTGGCCAGTATACGAGTGAGCTACTTTTGAGATATCCAAAGGACTACCAGATGCTACAATGTGCCCTCCCTTTTCCCCTCCTTCTGGACCAAGATCTATTACAAAATCAGCATTTTTAATAACATCAAGATTATGCTCTATCACAATGACAGTATTCCCTAAATCAACAAGCCTCCTAAGGACAAATAATAATTTTTCTAAATCTGCGAAATGAAGACCAGTGGTCGGTTCATCCAAAAGGTATATCGCGTCTTTTCCGCGTTTTGAAAGCTCAGAGGCAAGCTTAACTCGTTGTGCTTCTCCGCCAGAAAGAGTAGGAGCTGGCTGCCCTAGTTTTATGTAGGAAAGTCCAACGTCATTGAGAATTTGTAATCTATGGGCAAGCGGTGGCACAAATGAGAAAAACGACAATGCATCAAGCACACTCATTGACAAAACCTCGGCAATATTTTTTTCGTTAAAGAGGACTTCGAGTGCTTCATGATTATACTGTTTACCATTACAGACTTCACAAGTTATGTATACATCTGGCAAAAATTGCATTTCTATTCTTATCTGACCTTCACCTTCGCACGCTTCGCATCTTCCACCTTTTACATTAAAAGAAAATCTACCTGGTCCGTATCCCCGCAGCCGGGCTTCTTTCGTATTGGCGTATATGTCT
Organism: uncultured Gammaproteobacteria bacterium; assembly: GCA_964628435.1. Taxonomy (GTDB): domain Bacteria; phylum Patescibacteriota; class Microgenomatia; order Levybacterales; family UBA12049; genus CAZVON01. The sequence continues at coordinate 4,643 of CAZVON010000023.1, read as the reverse complement.
CGTATATAGTTAAAGCACCCCGTATAGGTTGCTGGATTACTTCTCGGAGTTCTCCCAATGGGTGACTGATCGATTAAAAAAATGTGTTTTACGTATTCGTCACCAACGATTGCTTGATAATTACCGGGTTTTGATCTGTGAAAAGGATTTTTTTTCTTCATGAGAGCGTGGTATAAAATATCGTTTACCAACGTTGATTTTCCACTTCCAGATACACCTGTCACCACAACGAATTTGTTTAATGGAAAGGAAACAGTAATATTTTTAAGATTATGTTCTGTAGCACCTGTTATTGTTATTGACTTATCTTGAGGAGTTTTATCCGTTTCTCTTTCCATAAGCATTTGACTTGAAGCGTTTGGTTTGAGTACATCAATCTTTTTCTCTTTGGATAAATATTTCCCGGTTAGGGAATTAGGATTTTTTAGAATATCTGACACTTGCCCTTGGGCGATAATAGTACCCCCCATTTCTCCTGCAAGCGGACCAAAATCTATAATATGATCAGATTCAAGCATCGTCTCTTCATCATGTTCTACTACCAATACGGTATTACCAAGATCTCTTAATTTTTTGAGTGTTTCTATAAGTTTTGTGTTATCTCTCTGATGAAGCCCAATGGAAGGCTCATCTAAGACATACAAAACCCCTGTAAGACCACTTCCTATTTGTGAGGCAAGTCGAATTCGTTGTGCTTCTCCTCCAGCAAGCGTTTGCGCACTTCGAGACAGAGTAAGATATTCAAGTCCCACGTCAACTAAAAACTGGAGTCTGCTCTGGATTTCCCGCAAAATAATCTTTCCAATTTCACGCTCGCGATCAGAAAGCATATTTTTTAGACTTTGAATAAAGCTCAAAGAGTTTTGAATCGAAAAATTGGCAATATCAACAACCGATTTTCCCTCAATGGTTACAGAAAGTGCTTCTTTTTTTAACCGTCCTCCATGGCAACTCTCACACGTTTCATATCGCATAAACTTTTCGACGTGAGATTTTATAATCATGGAATCGCTTTCTTGGTATCGTTTTTTTAGTTCGTGCAAAATCCCTTCAAACGGTTCGTAAATAACTGTTTTTCTTCCCCATCGATTTTCTCCCACAATTTCGTACTCTTTACGTCCAGTTCCAATAAGTAACAACTCTTTTTTATCCACAGATACAGACGCAAGACGCTCGGTAAGCGATATGTTGTTTTCTATACAAAACGTTTTGAATGTGCGAGAAAACCACGTGTCTTGCATGCCAATATTAGAAAATGGAATAATTCCTCCTTCGTTTATCGATAAATTGTCATTAAAAATTAAATCTTTATCAACGGAAAGAACTGTTCCTAACCCATTACAACTCTGACATGCGCCATGAGGTGTATTAAACGAAAAAATTCTTGGTTCTATTTCTGGAAGAGAAATATTACAGAAAGGACAAGCAAACTTTTCAGAGAAAAGTTGATCTTCCATTTTTTTTGGATTTTTGGGAATCTCAAAGCCTTTATCCTTTATAACCGAAACTATTAGTTCTCCGTTTCCAAGGGTTAATGCTTGTTCAACGTCATGAGAAATTCTGGCTCGATCTGTTTTTTTGGACAGCACCACCTGATCGACAATCACTTCTATGGTATGTTTATTCGTTTTAATCAACACCAATTCTTCATCTAATGAATACGTTCTGCCATCGATGCGTGCTTTTTTATAGCCTCTTTTCTTAAGGTCAGCAAATAACTCCACGTATTCACCTTTCCGGTTCTTTACGACTGGAGCGAGAATTAAAATTCTCAGTGATTGATTTGAAACATTATGAATACCGAGTAGATCAAAGACGGATTGAGTAATCTGTTCTTTAGACAAATGAGATATTTCTCGACCACAATTCGGACAATGAGGATGTCCAATTCGAGCAAAAAGTAATCTAAGATAATCATAAATTTCAGTTACTGTTCCAACGGTTGACCGAGGATTATGTGAAGCGCCTTTTTGGTCTATCGAAATAGCAGGCGAAAGTCCTTCTATTAAATCCACATCAGGCTTTTTCATGATGCCCAAAAATTGACGGGCATACGACGAAAGACTTTCTACATACCTTCTTTGACCCTCCGCGTAAATAGTATCAAAAGCAAGAGATGATTTTCCACTTCCAGACAACCCAGTAAAAACAATAAGTTTGTTTTTGGGAATCTCAAGGTCAATATTTTTTAAATTGTGTTCTCGTGCGCCTTTAATAATAATTTTTTCTGTCATAAAAAAACGGAGATCTTAGATTGTATCAGAATTTTTATGCGGATTCTATACGGGGAGGAACTTATTCGTTCGGAGTCTCACCATAAATTACAATTTTTGTTCCTGTGTTTTGAGCAGTGGCGTACGAAATACTATTGGTGGCAGCTGGTTGACTCCAATAATATATTTTTTCTGAGTCTTCTATTCTCATATTTATGCAT
>CAZVON010000023.1:0-2199 GCA_964628435.1 uncultured Gammaproteobacteria bacterium | reverse complement strand
GACTCATTGGATGTCCAAAGTTATTATGCCAGTATGCTCCATGAATACCAAATCCCTGTGTTTTTGGTGTCGTATCGTTATAAAAAAACATCGTATATGGAACATTTGGAAGATCATAATAGGTACCTATGGCTTGATTTCCGCCAGTCATGCGAGTGTATCGAAGCTTTGCCCAGATTGAAAAAGTACCTGTAGGAGTAGCACCCCACTTGCCAGTTGAGACGGGGAAATCATGAACGAGTGTGTTTCCTTCAAATGTGTAAAGATGCTGTTTAGAAAGATCAATATAAATTACCTTATTCTCTGTATTTGCACCCAGCACTGGATTAACAAGGGTACTTTTTGCAACATAAGACGGCACCGTCACTTTTTTTCCTATAAAAACCCCGGTATTTTGTCCATGTTTAAAAATTCCTGATAGGTCTTTGATGCAACTTATTGAATTTGCACAAACATCTACAGGTTCTACACTACGAAGATCTGGAAATGCAATGTAAACACCAATGCTAACTAAAAAAACCGCAATAAAATATTTTTTCAAAAAAACAACAATCGGATTTACTCCGCGTTTAGCTCTTGTTGCATGTTTTTTTTTATTGCTTTTTTTCACTCATTATTAGTGTACACAGATATTTTTAAAAATGTAAAGTGGGTATTTTTAAGAAAATGGTATTAAGAAAAACGAGGTGAATTATTATCAAGACTATTCCAGTATATATCTCCTGCGACACCAAGCATTGACGCGCTTTTTTTAAGACAATCTGATGCTGCTGCTTTTAAATCATCTGCAATACTAATTGGCTCTTTATTACGGTTAAACTTAATATCTGACCCTCCATATTGCCCTTTTATAATAGCGTGTTCCTTGAGTCGAACAGTAAGCTCACCTCGAACCCATACCTGATGTTTCCCAATACCTTGATCTAAAATGCGGAAATCCCAATCCCAGCCAAATGCTTCGTTTAATGTATTAATGACATATCCCACTTCCACGTATTTGAGCATCATACCACCTGGTCCAGGCCGCTGCCTAATGTATTTATCTGGAGTTTTTTGTGTAATAAATACGCGCTGTGCTTCGTTGAGAAACTGAGGTAAATTAGTATGGTTCCTTTTCGCTATTTCCTTAGAATCACCCATAAGAAAAAATCATACGTATGGATCCAAAAAACCATATAAGAATTCCATGAGAATTAGGCAAGAATTTCAGTCGCAAAGGGACAATTCTCGAAAAAACGAGTTTTTCTCTAGTTTTATGGCTTGAATTGGCTAATAAAGAAAATTTTTTGAAGTGAAGAGTAAATTTGACAGATGCGTATCAGAAAAAAGAGAAATCGGATATAATCTAAGGATGAATCAAGATTTTGTTGAAAAGATTATTGCGGCAAGAGGAGACGCAGGCAGCAACTGGTTAAATTCGATTCCTCAAATAATAGAGAAATACAGTCAAAAATGGAATCTTGAGGTTTTACCTCCATTTAAACTTACCTATAATTACGTTGCACCAGCCAAAAGAAAAATATATGGCAATTAAAGAACCAGTTATTCAAGAGATTCTTCAAAAAGCCTTACAAAATAAGGATCTTTAGATCAACGAATTGCGAAGCAAATTAATATTTATATTGACCCATCAACTATCCTTTGACATCTAGGCATAAAATCTGATATGGTCCGCTCAACGAGAAGTTGCTGCCCAAAGAGGCAGCATTTTTTGCCTACTGTTTGAGGAGGCTCCAACATACCAAGATTTAATTTCTGGAACCGCTAAATTAGCCCCTTATATCAATCTAATTAGTATACTGAATACCCCTCAAGCCCGTGTCTGTGAGCCCGCTAGTACTTTAACAGACTCGCCTCGCTGAAGCTTTGGCCAGCCTCGCGGCTAGGCGGGCTAAGCGGGCTGCGGGAATTCTTTGAATTATTCCTTACTGACGGCCTAAACTCTGAATATGCCTATACGTTTTGCCTAAATGATGGATAGCAAAGTATAACAGAATTATTTAAGATTGGTAAACCTAATTTCTAAATGAGAGTTTAAAGCTTGAGCTAATTTTTTGAGAAAACCGATTGAGGGGTTAGCTCTGCCGGATTCAAGTCTTGAGATAACTGATTGTTTGGTGCCAATCTTTTGGGCCAGTTCTTTCTGAGTTAATCTTTTTTCAATCCTTGCTCTTAGAATAGCAAACTGTGGCTGTAGTT